>JBQCFU010000227.1:0-11242 GCA_051958775.1 Pseudolabrys sp. | reverse complement strand
TGCTCGATGCGGATATGCGCACCGCCCGCCGCAACGCCTTTCAGGGCTCTCTCGCCAGCCGCACGGTCGCCGGCGCGCGCCTCGTTTCCTTCGCCACCGCCACCCACAGCGTCAGCCGCAACGCCGTGCAGGCGCGACGCGGCGAAGGCCTGTTCATGGTCAGCCTGCAATGCCGCGGCCTCTCGCAGATCCGCCAATCCGGTCACGAACTCGGTCTCGCGCCCGGCGGCATCGCCGTACTCGACAGCAGCAAACCGTTCGAGATCGAGTTTCCGCATGAGGTCGAGCGGCGTCTCGTCCTGATGCCGCGCGCGGCGATCGAACCGTGGCTGCCGCGCACCGGCCGCGAACCCGTGGCGCTGCCGTCAGACCGCCCCTGCACCAGCCTCGCCCGCGACACCATTGCGTTGCTCACCGATCCGGTGCAACAGTGGAGCGACGACGAATGCGCGGCGATGCTCGACGCGCTCGCGAGCCTCATGCGCGGCGCGTTCCACGACAACACGCCGGACACGTCGGCCCTCGCCGTGATCCAGCGCGACATCCGTGCGCGGCTGCATCGCGCTGACCTGACGCCGGCGGCTATCGCACGCACCGCCAATCTGTCGGTGCGCAGCCTGCACCGACTGTTTGCCGCCAACGGGCTGAGTGTCGCGCGCTATCTCGCAAGCGAACGGCTCGCCAGCGCGCGCAAATTCATCGAAGCCGATACTGCCAGCGCGCGCTCGCTGATCGAGATCGCGCTGGCCTGCGGCTTCAACGACGCGGCGCATTTCTCACGGGCCTATCGCACGCAGTTCGGCGAAAGCCCGAGCGAGACGCGAACCCGCGCTACTCGGCCTTGATGCCGGCGCTCTCCGCCACCTTGCGGAACAGCTCGATCTCGGACTTCACGCGCGCACCGAGCGCGGCACCAGGTGCGAAGGTCGGCTCGACGCCGAGCGTCTTCATCCGCGCGAGGATGTCCGGCATGGCGACGATCTTGCCGACTTCCGTTTCTAGCATTTTGCGGATGTCTTCGGGCGTGCCGGCCGGCAGGAACAGCCCGGACCAAAACACCATCTCGAAACCCGGATAACCGCTCTCCGCGACCGTCGGCACCTCCGGCAGGCTCGGAATGCGCTTCGCCGTCGTCACCGCGAGTGCGCGCATCTGCCCGCCCTGAATGAGCGGCAGCACCGCCGAGCTATCACCGAAATTCACCGCGACATCGTTGGTCACCACCGCGGTCGCAGCCGGCGCGCTACCGCGATAAGGAATGTTCATCATCTTGATACCGGCCTTCTGCGCGAACGCTTCGGGCGCGACCTGGAACGAGGTGGCCGCCGAACTGTAGTTGATCGTGCCGGGCGCAGCCTTGGCGCGCGCGACAAGATCCTGCAGCGACTTGATCGGCGAATCCGCCTTGACCACGACGATCAGCGGAAACGACCCGACCAGCGCGATCGGCTCAAAGTCTTTCACCGGATCGTAAGGGATGGTCTTCAGCACCACCGGATTGACGGTCATGCCGCTGCTCGGCCCGACAAGCAGCGTCAAGCCGTCCGGCGTCGAGCGCTTCACCGCATCGATGGCGATCACGCCATTGGCGCCCGGCCGGTTCTCGACCACGAACGGCTTGCCGAAATGCGCCTGCAGCTTGTCCGCGACGATGCGCGCGAGAATGTCGTTGCCGCCGCCGGGCGCGAAGCCGACCACGAGCTTCGCCGGCCCTGATGGATATTGCGCCGCGGCGGGCGACTGGCTCCCGGCGATCGCGGCGGCGAACAACGCGGCAACAAGCAGACGTTTGGACATCGGTCGATTTCCCCTCTGGATCAGTAAATGCCGTAACGGCCGGGCGCGATCACGCCGTTCGGATCGAGCGCCTGCTTGATGGCGTTGCAGGCGCGCACGATCTCCGGTGAGCGCTGGTTCTGGTGGTAGTCCTGATAGATCGTCGGCGCACGGCCGACGAACACGCCGGCGCTGCGGAACACGTCGCACATCTTGCGATAGCAGCGATCGGCGCGCGCAGCCTCGTCCGGATTGTCGCGGTTGTAGAGGATCGCGTGGATGCCGCGTGCGAAGCGCTGCCCGCAGACGAACGACGCCATATACTCGAGACCGAACTCCGCCGCCGCCGCACGACAACCGCGCTGGAAGGCGTTGACCGACGCGCCATCCATGCGCGCACCCGGCGTCATCCAGATCGCGCCGTCGCCCGGCCGCCATTTCAACATCTGCAATTCGCCGCCGGCAGGCCGGCCGGAATTGGAATTGATCGCCGCCTGAAAGATCGCGCGCGGCTCGGCCTCTTCCGCGGGAATATAGCGCGCCTTGCCGGAACGCAGGAAATGCGCCTTCACCCGCTCCAGCGCGGGCTCAACCGCGGCCGCGCTCGGGCCATAGAGTGCACCCGACACCATCCACGAACCGACGCCGTGCTGGCGCTGCAGATCGCGCCGCTCCGCATCGGTCAGCGGCGCGATCGCGCCGGCTGCGTCATAACGCGGATGCGTCTGCTGCGACGAGATCAGATAGAGATCGTTGGTGGCGCGGATCATCGTCGGCACCACCTGCGCCGCCTTCAGCGGCCGGATCAGGTCGACGATCGCGCCGAGATCTTCGTCATCGGGAAACGCGAAGAAGAACGTGCGGATATGCGCCGGGCGCTGCATCATCCACAGGCCGACGCGGGTGACGATCCCGTAGTTCGATTGCGTGAACAGACCGTCCAGCGCCGGGCCGAAGCTGTATTTGGTGACGTGCCAGTTCGGATGCGTCTCTGCCTCGATGCCGCCGTCGCCGGTGCGCACGACATCGCCGTTGCCGAGCACGATCTCCATGCCGCAGACATTGTCGAAGTGGCTGCCGAGCGGACCAGCGCCGCCGCCCTTGTCGACGGCATTGCCGAGCAGGCTGCCGTCCGGCGGGCCTGCCGTCGGCGACATCATCAGCACGCTGCCACGCCGCGTCAGTTCGTCGTACATCGCATTGAAGGTGACGCCGGGCTCCACCACCGCATAACCGAGGTCGTCGTTGATCTCGACGATCTTGTTCATCCGCCGGCCGAGTTCGACGACCATTTGCCCTGCTGCCATCGGCGCACGTGAACCGAGGCCGAGATTGCGGCCGGTGCTGATGGGAAACAGCGCGACACGATGCTCGTTGGCAAGCTTGACGATGGTTTCGACGTCGGCAGTCGAGGCCGGGTAGAGCACCGCGGCCGGCAGATGATCCGGTGCCGGCAGCGTATGCCGGCCGACATCAGCCCGCTCGGACGCAGAATTGTTGACCGCGGCGGCGCCGAGCGCGGCGGCGACGGCGGAAAGGAACGCGACGGTAGAAGCAGAGTTCGGAGCGGTCATGATTCACACGATCACAAAGGGATCGGCGACCGTAACCGGCCTCTCCCGTTTCGTCTTGATCGAGCGTGCCAGGAGCTTGATCGTGCGCGCCAGCTTTAGTTCCGCGCGATGATCTCGTATTCGCCGCGATGCACTGCACCGTCCGTCGTCAGCACGCGGCCGGGCTTACGCCGCATCAGGATCGACGGGCGACGCTGACGCAGTGTGGCGCGCCGGCGGCGGCGAGCCAGCGGCCGTGCCGTCATCACCGAGCCGAGCCGGTCGAATGCGTCGCGCACTTCGCCGTCGATCTCGCCGATCAGTTGCGGCACGCCGAGCACCGACGACCACGACTGCCATTGCGCCATCAGGTCCTCGGTATCGAGTGACACATAGAGCGGCAGCCGCAGCGCCGGGTCCTTGTGTTCGAGCACCAGCGCCACCGCAGCCTGCCGCTCGCCATCCGGCGGCAGCATATGCAGCGCGACCCCGAGAAATGCCGACACCGGCATGTTCACGGCCATCCGCACACCGGCAACCGCACGGCGCACCACGACCCGCTCGCGATGGATTTCGATGTCCCGTTCCTGCCCATCCGCCCTGGCATCGGCCGCTGCATAGCGCACCGGCAGGGCGTGCGGGTCGAGCCGCAGCGCGCGGCTCGACCCGGCGGACATGCCGCCACTTCGCATTTGACGCCTCAAACTCTCCCACGCCGGGTATTCCCGGTCGTAGGGCGATCATGGCAGAGCCGAGGCGCAAACCGCTTAAGAAGCGCGGTTAATCAGGTGTCACCCGTCCGGATGCTTGATGCGACCTTGCCGGACATGATTGACGAGACCTTGCCCGGGTGCGGAAAATTGCACGGAACCGGTTGAACCGCGCGCTGTTCCACGCCATCTGAAAGACCGCACTCCGAAAGATAAAATGTCAGATCCAGCAGCCTCCCTCCTCGATCAATCCGCCCTCACCCGCCTCGCCGAGCGCCTGGTGGACGCCGCCCGCAAGGCCGGCGCCGATCAGGCCGATGCGGTCGCCGTGCGCTCCATGTCGCAGTCGATCGAAATCCGTGACGGCGCGGTGGAAGAATCCGAACGCGCCGAAAGCGACGATGTCGGCCTGCGCGTGCTGGTCGGCCGCAAACAGGCCGTGGTCTCCACCAACGATATCGCCGGCGTTTCGCCAGCCGATCTCGCCGCCCGCGCCGTCGCCATGGCGCGCGCCGCGCCGGAGGACCGCTTTGCCGGCTTGGCCGATCCGGACCGGCTGGCGCGCGTGATCCCCGATCTCGATCTGCTCGATCCGCATCTGCCCGACGTCAACACCCTGGAAACCATGGCGCGCACCGCCGAGCAGGCGGGGCTCGCGGTGAAAGGCGTGAGCAAGTCCGGCGGCGCTTCAGCCTCGGCCGGGATCGGCGGCATGGTGCTGATGACCAGCGACGGGTTCCACGGTGCCTATCTCGGCTCGCGCTACGGCGTGTCAATGACCGCCATCGCCGGCGAAGGCACCGGCATGGAACGCGACTACGATTATTCCTCCGCCGCGCACCGCGCCGATCTCGACGCGTCGGAAAAGCTCGGCCGCTCGGCCGGCGAGCGCGCCGTGGCGCGGCTCAATCCACGCAAGATGAGCACGCGCAAGGTACCGGTGGTATTCGACCCGCGCGTCTCCGGCACTCTGGTGTCGCATCTCGCCAATGCGGCGAACGGTGCATCGATCGCGCGCAAGTCGTCGTTCCTGAAAGACAAGATGGGCGCGGCGCTGTTCCAGCCCGGCATCCGCATCATCGACGATCCGCTGCGCAAGCGCGGCCACCGCTCGCGGCCGTTCGACGGTGAAGGCGTCGCCGGCGCGCCGCTCGCACTCGTCGATAACGGTGAATTGCGCTCGTGGATCCTCGACAGCACCACCGCACGCGAGCTTGGTCTCGCGACCACCGGCCATGCCAGCCGCGGCGTGTCGTCACCTCCCTCGCCTTCGCCGACCAATCTGCATCTCGAACCGGGCAAGCTGACGCCGGCCGAACTGATGGCCGACATCAAGGACGGTTTCTACATCACCGACCTGATCGGCTCCGGCGTCAACGGCGTCACCGGCGATTACAGCCGCGGCGCATCGGGTTTCTGGATCGAGAACGGCCAACTGACATTTGCCGTCAGCGAAGTGACGATCGCCGGACATCTGTTCGACATCTTCCGCACGCTGGCGCCGGCCAACGATCTCGAATTCCGCTACGGCACCAATGCGCCGACCTTGCGCGTGGAGGGCCTGACGCTTGCCGGTCAGTGAGTTGCCGGTCAGTGAGTTCGCGGCGCTGCGCGATCCGCTCGCGCAAGCCATGCGCGAAGCCGGCGCACTCGCACTCAAGGGTTTCCGCTCGGCGACACTGAAAAGCTGGCTCAAGGACAAGACCTCGCCAGTGAGCGAAACCGATCTCGCCGTCGATGCACTGTTGCGCGAACGACTCGGCGCGCTCGCTCCCCGCGCCGCCTGGCTGTCGGAAGAATCGGAAGACGATCCGGCACGGCTCGCCGCCGACGACGTCTGGATCGTCGATCCGATCGACGGCACCCGCGGCTATATCGCCGGCAAGCCGGACTGGACCATTTCGGTTGCGTTGGCGCGCGGCGGACGGCCGGTGCTGGCCGCGCTCTACGCGCCGGCGACCGACGAGATGTTCCTCGCCGGCACGTCGACCGGCGCCACCATGAATGGCCGCAGCCTCACCGTCAGCGGCAATGACAGCCTCGGCGGCGCACGCTTTGCCGGGCCAAAGCGCTATCTCGACTGGATCACCGGCAGCTATCCCGACGCGGTCACGGTGCCGAAAATCCACTCGCTGGCGCTGCGGCTGGCGCGGGTCGCCGACGGCAGCATCGACGCCGCCTTCACCTCCGGACACAGCCACGACTGGGACCTTGCGGCGGCAGACCTTTTGGTGCACGAAGCCGGCGGCGCATTGACCGATTTCAGCGGTCGCAGGCTGATCTACAACAATGCGGAGCCCGTGCACGAACCCCTGATTGCGGCGGGCCTGCCCCGTCACAGCGAACTGATCGAGCTTGCCCGCGACACCGATCAATATCGCTGACCAGAGGACGACCCATTCGGAGGAGACCATGGCCGACGACGCTCCCGGAAAGCAGCTTCTCCACCTCGTGATCGGTGGCGAACTCACCAAGCTCGGCAGCCACGAATTCAAGGATCTCGACGCCGTCGATATCGTCGGCGTCTATCCGAACTACGCCACCGCCTATGTGGCGTGGAAGGCGAAGGCGCAGCAGACCGTCGACAACGCGCTGATGCGTTATTTCATCGTACATCTGCACCGGCTGCTCGATCCGGCAGAAGCCAGTCCCAAGGCCTGACGGAAACCCTCATGCGGTGGTCGAAACGACTTCTGCGGCAGCCGGCGATGCTCGCCGCCGCCGGCTCCGTGGCCGCTGCCTATCTGCGGTTCGTGCGCTGGACCAATCCGATGACGCTCGAGCCGCACGACATCTATGACCGCATCGCGCCGGATCTGCCTGTCATCATCGCGCTGTGGCACGGCGAACATCTGATCAGCGCATTCTTTCGCGATCCCGATCGTCCCGGCCACCAGACCAAGGTGCTGATCTCGCGCCACGCCGACGGCGAGATCAATGCCGTCGCGGCGAAGAAGCTCGGCATCGGCCTTATCCGCGGCTCCGGCGCGCATCACGGCGAATTCCGCCGCAAGGGCGGCGTGCCGGCGTTCAAGGACATGCTGGAAGCGCTCGCCGACGGCTATAACGTGGTGCTCACTGCCGACGTACCGAAGGTTTCGCGCCGCGCCGGGCTCGGCATCATCAAGCTGGCGCAGCATTCCGGCCGGCCGATCTATCCGCTGTCGCTGACCACCAGCCGGCGCAAGGAACTGAACAACTGGGACCGCACCGCGATCAACCTGCCGTTCGGCCGCATGTGCGGCGTGGTCGGCGAGCCGATCCGCGTGCCGCGCGATGCCGACGATGCGGCGCTCGAAGCGGCGCGGCAGAAAGTCGAACAGGAATTGAATGCCGTGAGCGCGCGCGCCAAAATCCTGGCGGCCGGAAAAGCCGCATAAAGAGCGCAGCATGAAGAGCGCGACATGAGCACCGCCGCCAACGACAACGCCGACACGACACCGGTGACGCTGCGCATGTATCGCGGCATCTCGGCGGCGCTCGGCCCGCTGGCGCCGCTACTGCTGAATTACCGGCTGCGCCGCGGCAAGGAAGATGCGGCGCGCATGCCGGAGCGGTTCGGCGAAACGCGCATCCCCCGCCCGCGCGGCCCCCTGGTCTGGGTGCATGGCGCCAGCGTCGGCGAGTTCAACACCGTGCTGCCGCTGATCGAATACATCCGCAAGCAGACCATCAGTGTGCTGGTCACCACCGGGACCGTCACCGCGGCGAAGCTCGCGCGCGACCGGCTCCATCCGCAGGTGGTGCATCAATTCGTGCCGCTCGATGCGCCGAGTTTCGTCGGCCGATTCCTGGATCATTGGCGGCCGGACATGGGCCTGTTCGTCGAATCCGATCTATGGCCGAACATGATCATGGAGACGTCGGAGCGCGGCGTCCCGCTGATCCTGGTCAACGGCCGGCTGTCGGAGCGCTCGTTCGTCCGCTGGCGGCTGGCGCCCGGCACCATCGCCGGCCTGCTCGGCCGCTTCAGCCTGTGTCTCGTGCGCACGTCGGTCGATGCGGAACGCTATGGTGCGCTAGGCGCGCTGCGCATCATCACCACCGGCAATCTCAAGCTCGACGTGCCCGCACCGGCGGCGGAACCGGCGGCATTTGAAGCCCTCACCGCGGCAGCCGCCGGCCGGTCGCTGCTCGCGGCGGCGTCGACCCATCCCGGCGAAGACGACATCATCGTCGAAGCGCACAAGCTGCTGCGGCAGAGCTTTCCCGATCTTCTGACTATCATCGCGCCGCGCCATCCCGAGCGCGGCGGCGACATCGCAGCCCTGGCCGCGGCTGCCGGCTTGCGCGCCACGCGTCGCAGTGCCGGTGCATTGCCCGACGTCACGACCGACATCTATGTCGCCGACACGCTCGGCGAACTCGGTCTGCTCTATCGCCTCGCACCGGTCGTGTTCATGGGCGGTTCGCTCATTCCGCACGGCGGGCAAAATCCGATCGAGGCGATCAAGCTCGGCGCGGCGATCCTGCACGGCCCGCATGTGGGCAATTTCGCCGACATCTATGCGTCGCTCGACAAGGCGCGCGGCGCGGCTCGCGTCACCGATGCGAGCAAGCTCGCGCTACGCGCCGGCGCCTGGCTCGGCGATCCTGCGGAGCGCCAGAGCGTGGCGACTGCGGGCGACCGCGCCATCGCCACGCTCGGCGGAGCGCTTGAGCGGACCGCGGCGGCGCTCGATCCTTATCTGCGGCAGTTGCGTCAGGAATACCGCAACGCCGATGCATGAGATGACACGCGGATGACATATCATGCGTGAGCCGGGCTTCTGGTGGAGCGACAGCGCACTCGGTGCGCTGCTGTCGCCGCTCGGCGCGCTCTATGGCGCGATCACCGCGGCGCGCATGCGGCAGGATGGCGTCCGCGCCGCCGTGCCAGTGATCTGCATCGGCAATCTCACCCTCGGCGGCACCGGCAAGACTCCGACAGCGATCGCGCTGGCGCAGCAGCTTGTCGCCAACGGCGAGCGCCCCGTGATGCTCACGCGCGGCTACGGTGGCAGCGAGACGGGTCCGCTGCTGGTCGATGGTCACGCCGGTGCCGATGTCGTCGGGGATGAACCGTTGCTGCTGGCTCGCGTTGCCCCGACAGTCGTCGCCCGCGACCGCGCGGTCGGGGTGGCGCTAGCGACGGCGCCGAAGGCCAGCGTCATCATCATGGATGACGGCCTGCAGAACCCATCGCTGCACAAGGATATGACGATCGCCGTCGTCGACGGCCGGCGCGGCATCGGCAACGGCCGCATCTTCCCGGCGGGACCGCTGCGCGCGTCGCTCGCTGCGCAGATGCCGTTCGTCTCGGCCGTGCTGATCGTCGGGCCGCCCGCACCGGCCTGCGCGCCGATCATCGACGCCGCGCGTGGGCGCAACATTCCGGTGCTGCATGCCATGCTGATGCCGGATGCCGACATCATCGCATCGCTGCGCGGGCGCCCGCTGCTCGCCTTTGCCGGGATCGGTGACCCGACAAAATTCGCGGCGACGCTCGAAGACGCCGGCGTCCCGCCGCAACAGCTCGTCGCCTTCGCCGATCATCACCGCTTCACCGAAAGCGACGCGGCCGATCTGCTGGCGCGGGCCAAGATCGGGGCCAAGACAGGGTCCGGGCCCGGCTCGCGGCAACTCGTGACGACGGAAAAAGATCTGGCGCGGCTCGCGGGCAGCGCCACACCGGCGCTGACACAACTCGCGCGCGAGGCGATCGCATTGCCAGTGCGCCTCACATTCGCCGAGCCCGACGCCGTCGCCGGGCTGCTGCGCGCGACATTGAAGCGCTGATCAGGCGCCGATCGCGCGGCGGCGCTGCATCACCGCCTCCGGCGAGACATAGGCCTCCTGCCGGTCGACATCCCAGTATTTGAGCTCTTCGAGCGGGATCGGCGTGCCGGTCACCACGCACCGCACGAACGCGCCGGGGCGGATCACCCGGAAATCGCCGTCGAGATATTTCACTTCGGCTTCGCCGTCGGCCGGATTGAAACGACCCGAACGATTGAGCACGTTGAACCTCCGTTGCGCGCCGCTGCGCGGCCTATTTTAGAACGGTGAAAGACTGTCGGTATCACCATAAAGCCTCGCGCGCGTCTGCGAAACCTCGGATAACGGGGCTGTGAGCACGTTGCGGCCGGCACTCATGCTAGTTTGGACGCGAACCGCCCGACGAGGATCGATGCGCCTTCCCAGTCTGATCGCCGCCTGCATTGCCATGATTTTGGCCCTGATGCCGGCCCCGGCTTCCGCCGCCTACGAACGCATCGAAATCCCGCTCCCCGACATCAAGCTGCAGGCATTCACCGCGCGGCCGGATGGTCCGGGTCCGTTCCCGGCCGTGGTCGCGCTGCATGCCTGCGAAGGTCTGGTCGATGCCGCGGGCGCCTTGCTGCCACAGTATCGAGACTGGGGCGACCGGCTGGTGTCACTCGGCTATGCGGTGATCTTCCCCGACAGTTTCGGCTCGCGCGGCCACGGCTCGCAATGCCGGCAGCGGATGCGCGCGGCGCGCGCCTCGCGGTCGCGCATCGCCGATGCCAATGCGGCGCGGCGCTGGCTGCAGGTACAGAGCTGGACGAATGCGCAGCGCGTCTCGCTGCTCGGCTGGTCGCACGGCGCCACCGCCGCGCTCTACAGCATTCGCCGGCGTGCCGAAGTGCGCGACGGCACGCCGGACTTCCGCTCGGCCATCGCGTTCTATCCGGTGTGCGGACGGCTTGGTCTCACCGCCTGGAGCGGCCGCGTACCGACGCTGATTCTGATTGGCCGCGCCGACGACTGGAGCTCCGCCAATGCTTGCGAGCAGATGGTGGCGGGCGCGCGCGGTCGCAGCGCGCAGGTACAGATCATCGTCTATCCCGGCGCCTATCATAACTTCGACCGCGCCAGCGAACCGCTGCATGAGATCACCGGCATCGCCAATGCCGCGAGCGGCAATGGCCGGGTCCATGTCGGCACCCAGGCGACGGCCCGCGACGACGCCATACGGCGCGTGCGCGAATTTTTGGCGCGTTAAGCAGGTTGTCTTCCTGGAAATAGCTCGACCGGTCATTGCCGGGCTTGCCCCGGCAATCCACCTATTTTTCAAGGAAGAAGATGGATGCGCAGAGCAAGTCGGCGCATGACGACGGCTGAGTCCGGCAACTTTACCGCGCTCACCTTATCCCCCGCCCCTTTCCTCCGGCCGTTCTGAAACGTTGACACGGCGCTCCA
>JBQCFU010000226.1:0-2030 GCA_051958775.1 Pseudolabrys sp. | reverse complement strand
GAAGCGCCAGCCTGGACTTGTCCTGGCGCGAGAGCGGTGGTCCGCGCGTCCACAAGCCGGAGCGCGCCGGATTCGGCACGCTGGTGATTGAGCGCAACCTGACGATGGCGCTGGGAGCCCGGGTGGCGGTCAGTTACGCGTCCGACGGGTTCCGTTGCGACATTCACATTCCCGCGAGCCAAAACCTCGCGACACGGTGATCGGCTGCGGCGAAAAATCCAGGAACACCCGCGCCGACCCGGCGTTTTCCCGAGCGAGTGCGACAGCGCGTGGGAGAACAAGATGTACAGCTTTGGCATGTTTATCGCCGCGGGTTTTGCCGCTTTGCTGGCGATCGAATACACCGCTCCGGCGGGGGCCACGCTGGCGACGCGCGACATGCTGCAGCCTGTCAGCGCTTACAGCGTGACCGTGAATCGGGACGGCAAGAGCGATCGCCTGCAGGTGCAGGAGCAGAAGGCTCCGGCCCAGGAAAAGCCTGAAGCTGCACGCGTGCGGGGTAAGATCCTGGTCGGCTGCGATGCTGCGTTCAGCCCTCTGTCCGCGCATGCGCGCCTGAACTATGCGAGCCGCTGCCTGGCGTAAGCTGACGTCAGTTGTTTAGCGGAGCGGGGGCTGACAACATCAATCTGGCATCCCCGTGAAGCGGATTTGCCCTCGTGTCCATCGACAGTGACCTGACCGAACGATCGAATGCATTTTTCTCCGCGATCGTCGCCACCGTGGCGGCGTCGCGGCCGTGTGCTTTGACCGTTCGCGAGATCGCGATCCGGCTCGGCCATGACGTCGAGATGACCGCGAATTGCATCGCGCTGCATCGCTATCTGCGGCGATCGCCCGGCACGCCGGGTTATCTTGAAGTCGATGCGCTGTCTGTGCCGCTGCCGCCGGAATTCGAGATACCGGCGGCAGACGATCCGATCGATGAGAAAACGCTGGGTCTTTAGCGGCCGCTAGATGCGGCCGAGCAAGACAAGGATGAGCACGATGATCAGGATCGTGCCGACGAGACCTGACGGTCCATAGCCCCAACCGCCGCTATAGCCCCAGGTGGGAATGACGCCGATCAGCGCCAGAATAAGAATGATCAGAAGAATGGTGCCGAGTGTCATGGTAAGCCCCGCTACTGTGGATGCGGACGCAACGTGTCGACGTGCGGAAAAGTTCCCGCGTGACGGGGAGGTGACGCCGATTGCGGCAGCGGAACGAACGGCGGTGCGGTACGTTGATGCGGGCTAGAACGCTTCGCCGTTTCCTAAATGGCGAAGTGACCCGGTTTTGATCTCTCGCGTTTTCGTTACGCGAGCCGGGGTTGTTTCGCTCGAAGCGCTCCGTGGATTGATCCGGAGGTTGCGATGAAAAAATCGATGATGATGGCGGCCGCTCTGATGCTTGCTGCCCTGCCGGCATCGATGATCACACCAGCTTCGGCGCAGGCCCCCGACCGGACCCGGGCGGGCACGTTGACCTGCGATATTTCCGGCGGCATCGGATTGATCATCGCCTCGAAAAAGTCGGTGGCCTGTGTGTTCACGCCGGCGAATGCATCGGCACCGCGCGAGGTCTATACCGGCTCGATCACCAAGTTCGGCATCGACGTGGGCGCCACGACCGGTGGCGAGATGATCTGGTCCGTGTTCGCGCCGAGTAATCGCCTGTTCGGCGCTCTGTCCGGCGACTACGTCGGTGGCAGCGCGGAAGCGACGGTGGGCGCGGGTCTCGGAGCCAATGTGCTGGTCGGCGGTTCGAACCGGACTGTGGCGTTGCAGCCGGTGTCCGTCCAGGGCCAGACCGGCCTGAACATCGCCGCGGGCGTGACCGGGCTGGAGCTGCGGCCGGCGCGATAAAGCCAGCGCGCGACCGACAATTAAGCCCGGTGGGAGCTTTTTGAGCTCCCCCGGGCAAATGTCGTGGATTTCAGGGGGCTTGGAGCCCGTCCAGGGTCTTGTCAAACCGCGCGAATTAGATCATTGGAAAGCCGCCCGGGCGGTCTTATGGCCCGGTCCCGTCGGCATGATGGGAGATCGTCC
>JBQCFU010000225.1:0-5543 GCA_051958775.1 Pseudolabrys sp. | reverse complement strand
GACAGTTCAATCCTGTCCGGCAGCACCATTCGATCGGCACCATAACATCGATCGTTCCGTTCTGTGGCCCCGACGGCCCCAACCGTTTCGGGCCCGATCCGCTCGCGATGCCCTAAGCCGGCACCTGGCTGTTGTACCAGTCGAGAATCTCTGCGCCGGTCCACATCACGACGCCGTCATGGCCGAGGATGTAGTCGTACAGCGCTTCGAGATAGCGGATGCGGTGCGGCACGCCGGTGAGATAGGGATGGATCGAGATCGCCATCACCCGCGGCGTCTTGACGCCGTCGAGATAGAGCCGGTCGAAATGATCGCGCCCGCGCCGCAGCAGTTCGTCCGATGATTGCTGTTGCACGGCGCTGATCACCACGTCGTTGATCTCCACCGTATAGGGAACGGAGACGATGCGGCCCGTGCGCGTGCGCGTGCGCACCGGCACAGGCTGCTCGTCGAGCACCCAGTCGGCGACATATTCGATGCCGGCCTCGGCGAGCAGGTCGATCGTCTCGTCGGTCTCGGTCATGCCCGGGCTTTCCCAGCCACGCGGCGGCTTGCCGGTGAAATCCTTGATCGCCTTGATGGTGTCGTCGATGGCGCGGCGCTGGTCGTCGAGCCGGTGCATCGGCTTCTGCTCGAAACCGTGCCCCATGAAATCCCAGCCGGCGTCGCGCGCGGCGGCGCAGACTTCCGGATAAACGCGGCAGGCCGAGCCGTTGAGCGCGAAGGTCGCCTTCAGCCCGCGCGCGCCGAGCGCGTCGACGAAGCGCCAGAATCCGACGCGCATGCCGTATTCGTGCCAGGCCCAGTTCGGCACGTCCGGCAGCAGCGGCTGGCCCATCGGCGGCGGGATCACGGTGCGCGGCATCGGTGCCTGCGGATTCCAGTTCTCCACGTTGACGATGGTCCAGACCGCGACGCGGGCGCCGCCCGGCAGCTTGAGCGCGGGCCGGTTATGGATCGACTGATAGGGGACGCGGTCGCGAACGCTGGCGCCGACACGATCTTCGGTCACGATGAAAAAACTCCTGCATCGGCTCGGATCGGAGCCGTCTGCGAAGTGTTGCATGTTCGGAACGACGATTAAATCCTTCGTTCGGGGCTGTGGAACGTGTGTCTGCGTCGTCGCATTGATGAGGCGAGATCACCGCATCATGGGCCAAGGATGGCAAGGCGGCAGCCGCAGATCCTGATCGGTACTTCGGGCTGGAGTTATCGCTCCTGGCGCGGCCCGTTTTTTCCGTGCGAGGTGATGGTGAAGCATCATCTGGCGTTCTACGCGACGCAGTTTCAGAGCGCGGAGCTTAACGGCGTGTTCTACCGCACGCCGAGCCTGAAGACCGTGCGGGCCTGGCGTGACGACACGCCGGACGATTTCGTGTTCGCGTGGAAGGCGTCGAAGTTCATCACCCACTGGAAGCGGTTGAGCGGCAAATCGCGCAACAGTCTCGCACTGATCGAGCAGCGGCTGAAAATTCTCGGGCGTAAGGCCGGGCCGGTGCTGTTTCAACTGCCGCCGCAATTCGAAGCGGATGCCGAGCGGCTGGCCGCATTTCTCAAGCTGCTGCCGAAGCGACGACGTTATGCGTTCGAGTTTCGTCATCCGAGCTGGTACGACAAGACGATCTATACGCTGCTGCGCCGGCATGGTGCGGCGTTGTGCATCTCCGATCATCATGACGCCCCGGCGCCATGGCAGGTGACGGCCAAATTTGTCTATGTCCGTGCGCATGGGCCGGGCGGCGCCTACAAGGGACACTATCCGGCGCGCGCGCTGGCGCTCTGGGCGCGCCGTATCCGCGCGTGGCGACGGCAGCGCCGCGAGGTCTATGTCTATTTCGACAATGATCAGAAAAGTGCCGCGCCGCGCGACGCGTTTCTCCTGGCGCAGAAGCTGAAGCTGGTCTGATGCGGGATCAGGCCGCGGCCGGATCCGGATGCGGCGCGCGATCGACCAGTGCGGCGACCGCGCGATGCAGATCGTCGGTGGTGAACGGCTTGCGCAGCAGCGGCACGTTGCCGAACCGCAGGCCGAGATCGCGCTGATAGCCGCTGACGAGCAGGAACGGGATGCTCCGCGCCATCAGTTGATCCGCCACAGCCTCGGAAATCGTGCCGTCGATGTTGATGTCGAGCACGGCGGCGTCGAGCCGTTCGCTGGCCGCGAGTTGGATCGCCGCCTTCAGGTTCTCGACCGGACCGACAACCTGGTAGCCGAAGTCCTGCAGTGCATCCTCGAGCATGATCGCCACCAGCGGCTCATCCTCGACCACGAGGACGCGCAGCGGCGCCAACGGCGGGGCGTCAGGCAGGGATTTAGGCTCTAGCTCCGGCATCGGTAGGTCCACCTGCTGCTGATTACAGGGCCAATGCGCGACAATCCCATGACTGTGGATCGGTTCCGCGTAGGGGTCAAATGTCGCGGGTGGCCGGCTTCTGGTAGGCGAGGCGGGCCCCGGCATAGGCGGTCAGCAGGCCGATCACCAGCGCGGTCAGGTTGCTGGCGACATCGAGGCTCCCGCCCAGGCCACCGGTCTTGCTCATCACGCCCGCAGCGGTGCAAACGGCCAGGACCATGGCAATCAGGGCGCGCCGGGCGATGGTCGCGATCACCGCGCGGCTGCCTGCCGCCGCGGCGAGGTAGCGGCCGCTGGCCCAGGCGCCGACAAATCCGCCGAGCCCGATCGCCCACCACGCCAGCGCCGAGGTCACCTGCTGGCGGTCGGTCGGGAACATGCCGCGGAGCACCGCGTCGAGCCCGGTTCCGGCCACCGTCAGCGCGATATGCACCGCGAGGGCGGCGAGGATGCCGCAGGCGATGGCAGCCGCGTATTGCAGGCGCTCGGTTTCAGTTTCCATCGGCTTCGGTCCCGTGATGGTTCTCCCTTAGCAGATCGGGCAGTGGTGCGCAGCCCGTTCCCGGTTTTGTCGTCCCGGCATCCGGCTGCTATGGGCAGGCCCTCCGACCGGAAGGCTACTGACCATGATCGATCCGTCCACGAGCCCGCTGCTGACCGACCTCTATCAGCTCAACATGGTCCAGGCCTATCTGGACCGCGGGGAAACTGGCGAGGCGGTGTTCGAGTTCTTCCCGCGGCGGCTGCCGGCACGGCGCGGTTTCCTGCTGGCGGCGGGGCTTGAGACTGCGCTCGACTTCATCGAGACGTTGCGCTTCAGCCCGGAAGAAATCGCATGGCTGGAAAAGACTGGCCGGTTCCGCCCGAACCTCATCGATTTTCTGGCGACCTACCGTTTCACCGGCGACGTCCATGCGATCCCCGAAGGCACCGCGGTGTTCGGCGAGGAGCCGATGCTGCGCGTCACCGCGCCGTTGCCGCAGGCGCAACTCCTGGAAAGCCGGCTGGTGAACATCCTGCATTACCAGACCGTGGTCGCGAGCAAGGGCGCGCGCATGGTGCTGGCGGCGCCGGGCAAGCTGCTGCTCGATTTCGGCATGCGCTCCGCGCACGGCGCCGAGGCCGGATTGCTTGCGGCGCGCGCGAGCTACATCGCCGGCTTTGCGGGCACCGCCACGGTGCTTGCCGGCATGCAGTTCGGCATCCCGATCGCCGGCACCATGGCGCATTCCTACATTCTCGCGCACGACGACGAGGCTCAGGCGTTCGAGGATTACGCTCGCGTCCGGCCCGACAATGTGACGCTGCTGATCGATAGCTACGACACGCTGGCCGGCGCGCGCAAAGTGGTGACGCTGGCGCGCAAACTTGCGGCTGATGGCATCGTTGTGCGCGGCGTGCGCATCGACAGCGGCGATCTCATCGCGCTGTCGAAAGAGGTGAGGCGGATTCTCGACGACGGCGGTCTGCGCGACGTGCAGATCTTTGTCAGCGGCGGCATCGAGGAAGATGCGCTGGTGGCGATGGCGAAAGCCGGCGCACCGATCGGCGGCTTCGGAATCGGCACCAATCTCACCGTGTCGAGCGACGCGCCGACCATCGACTGCGCATACAAGCTTCAGGAATATGCCGGCGTCGCGCGGCGCAAGCGCTCGACCGGCAAGGAAACCTGGCCGGGCCGCAAGCAGGTCTGGCGCAGCTTCGGCGGCGACGGCCGCATGGCCGGCGACGTCCTGTCGGTCGACGGCGATACTCAGGATGGCGTGCCGCTCGTAGAGCCAGTGATCAAAGCGGGGCAGCGGATCGCGCCGCCGCCATCGCTCGAGACGATCAGGCAGCGCGCGGCGGCAACGCTTGCGGCGCTCCCGGACCCGCTACGGCAACTCGATCCGGATTTCCATTATCCGGTGACGCCGGCCGAGCCGTTGCGGCAACTGGCCGACGCGGTGGATGCCCGCAGCGCCGCCATGTGAAGCGCTGCGGCGAGGCTCAGGCCTCGCCGATTTCCTTGAGGATTTCCTGCGTGTGCTGACCCAGCAGCGGCGACGGGTTCGGCGACGCCATCGGCGCACCGTCCATCACGATCGGCGTGCGCACGCCGGGGATCACGCCGCCCTTCGCTGCATCGCTCTTGAGCGAGAGCTGCATGCCGCGGTGACGCACCTGCGGATCGTCGAACGCCTGCGCGACGTTGTTGATCGGCCCAGCCGGTACCTGCACCGCTTCGAGCTTCGCGAGCAGATCGTCGCGCTTCATCTTGCGGGTATAGGCGGTGAGCTCGCCGATGATGGTGTCGCGATGCGAAAGCCGCCCGGTATTGTTCGCGTAGGCCGGGTTCGATGAAATTTCCTTCGCGCCGAGCACGTCGCACAGTTTGAAGAACTGTCCGTCGTTGCCGGTGGCGATGATGATGTAGCCGTCCGCGACCTCGAACACCTGGTACGGTACGATATTGGCGTGCGCGTTGCCGATGCGGGTCGGGATCTTGCCCGAGACGAGATAGTTGAGCGCCTGGTTCGAGAGAACGCCGACGGTGGAATCCACCAGCGCCGTGTCGACATAGGCGCCCTTGCCGGTGCGCTCGCGCTGCTGCAGCGCTGCGAGAATACCGACCACCGAATAGACGCCGGTGAAGATGTCCGACACCGGGAAGCCGATGCGCGTCGGCTCCCCATCGGCCATGCCGGTGATGTCCATCAGGCCGCCCATGCCCTGCGCCATCAGATCGTATCCGGCGCGCTTGGCGTAAGGCCCGGTCTGGCCGAAACCGGTCACCGAGCAATAGATCAGCCGCGGGCAATCCGGCGCGAGGCTCTTGTAGTCGAGGCCGAACTTGGCGAGCCCGCCGACCTTGAAGTTCTCGATCAGGATGTCGGACTTCTGCGCCAGCTTGCGGATGATGCGCTTGCCTTCCTCGGTGTCGAAGTCGACTTCGATCGAGCGCTTGCCGCGGTTGGCGCAGTGGAAGTAGGCGGAGCCGATCGGATCGCCATCTTTGCCTTCGACGAAAGGAGGACCCCAGGCGCGGGTGTCGTCGCCCGGACCCTTGCGTTCCACCTTGATCACATCCGCGCCGAGGTCGGCCAGGGTCTGCCCGGCCCACGGGCCCGCAAGAATCCGCGCCAATTCGAGAACACGCACACCACTCAGCGGGCCGGCCATTTCATCGCTCCATCGCAGATCGTCTGA
>JBQCFU010000224.1:0-2453 GCA_051958775.1 Pseudolabrys sp. | reverse complement strand
CCGCTTCGCTCAGGCCGTCGTCGATCATCGCCTGCATGATCAGCGAACAGATGCCGGTGCCGGCGGAACCGGCGCCGAACAAGGCGATGCGCTGCTCGGTCAGCGGCACGCCGGTGACGTTGACCGCCGCGAGCAGCGTGCCGGCGGCGATTGCCGCCGTGCCCTGGATGTCGTCGTTGAAGGTGCAGAGCCGGTCGCGATAGCGCTCGATCAGGCGGCCGGAATTGGCGCCGGCGAAAACTTCCCACTGCAGCAGCACGTTCGGCCAGCGCTTCATCACCGCGCTGACGAACTCCTCGATGAAGTCGTCGTATTCCTGTCCGCGCACGCGGTTGTGACGCCAGCCGATATAGAGCGGATCGAGCAGCCGCTCCTGATTGTCGGTACCGACGTCGAGCAGGATCGGCAGCGTCTGCGTCGGATGAATGCCGGCGCAGGCGGTGTAGAGCGACAGCTTGCCGATCGGAATGCCCATGCCGCCGGCGCCCTGATCGCCAAGGCCGAGAATTCGCTCGCCGTCGCTGACGACGATCACGCGCACGTCGTTGAGGTTCGGACGGTTGAGGATCTCGTCGATGCGATGCCGGTTCGGATAGCTCATGAACAGACCACGCGGCTTGCGCCAGATTTCGCTGAAGCGCTGGCAGCCTTCGCCCACCGTCGGCGTGTAGACGATCGGCAGCAGCTCTTCCATATGCGAGGTAAGCAGGGCGTAGAACACCGTTTCGTTGGTGTCCTGCAGATCGCGGATAAAGGCGTAGCGCTCGAAATTGGTCGAGAAGTTGCGCAGCACCTTCAGTCGCCGTGACACTTGGCCTTCCAGCGAGCCGACATTGGGCGGCAACAACCCGTGCAGGCGGAACGTGTCGCGCTCGGCCTCGGTGAAGGCCGTGCCCTTGTTAAAGAGGTGGTGGCGAATGAGGTTGCCGCCCGAAAGGTCGATGTCGATCGGGCCGGAGAAGTCTGGAACGGGAGGGAGTGTCATTGGAAAAGCGATCAGAACCTAGCGCGCCTGCTGGTGATAAATGGTGTTTGGCCGCATATCGGTCGCGCTGGCAACGCGATTCGACATATTGAAGAAGCCAACGACCGCGGAGATATCCCAGATATCGCGATCGTTGAACCCCGCGCGACGCAACCGTTCCCTGTCGGATTCTTCTATCGCCCAGGGTTGCATGGTCAGGCGGACGGCAAAATCGAGCATGGCCCGCTGCCGCTTGTCGATCCGCGCCGCGCGGTAATTCATCACCATCTGTTCGCCAAGGAGCGGATTGCCGGCATATTGCCGCACCGCGGCCCCATGGGCCGTAAGGCAGTAATAGCAGCGGTTCTGGGAGGAAACCGCCACCGCGATCATTTCCCGCTCGAGCTTGCTCAGGCCCGAAGGACCAAGCATCAGATCGTTGTACATGGCAACGAAAGCTTCGAGCTTGGCGTTGTCGAACGCATAGGCGATCAGCACATTCGGCACAAAACCGAGTTTTTCCTCGCATTTGCGGAAATAAGCGAGCATCGCCGGCGACAGTGTGCCGCGCGGCAGATCGAGCGCGATCACCGGTGCATCGTCGGCCTGCGGTTTTGCGGCAGCGACGGTCTTGTTCTTCGATTTGCCGTGCGTGGGAGGCGGAGTTGTTTTGCTGAGCAAACGTTTGCTGGATGCTCGCTTCGCCGATGCCGTCGCGGCTGCCGTATGAGCTGCCATTTGGGCGTCTCCCCTTATCCCCTGTTGTTTCCCGCCAGTGTACACGTTTCATATGCGCCGCGATATTCCCGTCTCGGCCGATCCGCGAGCAAGATCAGCCGGTTAACCAGTCAGCAGGCAGTCGGGGCGTATGGCGTCATAGTGTCGTCGAAACTTCAGTGTTCTCTCGACGGCGCCGGTGGGAATCGACAAGACTCCGCCGGCATTGAGTCCCACCTCGTGCGCCGCCAGGCGCAAGGACATGCCAAGGGCTATCATGACTGACAATCTTGCAGGCGCCGACGAGAGTCGCGCCGCGCGCTCGTTCATTTCTCAGGCCGCACCGCAGGCACGCGACGTGCCGGTCGATTTCACCACCACATTGTTTGGCCGTGCCGCACCCGAAGATCTGCTGCGCTATCAGCCGCAGGAGCTTGCACAGTTCGCACAGCAAGCATGGTCGTTCCTCGCGCAGCGCCAGATCGGTCGCGCGACGGTGAAGTTCGATGAGATGCTGCTGCCGGCTTCTGCGTCCGGCGAGCCGCGCGCAGTCGGCGTGATCGAGATTGTCAACGACGACATGCCGTTCCTGGTCGATTCGGTGATGGCCGAACTCGCGGCCCAGGGCCTGTCGGTGCGGCTCGTCGCGCATCCGATGTTCACCGTCGAGCGCGACAGCAGCGGCAAGCTGACGGCGTTTCGCGGCGCTGCTGCGGTCAACGGCGCGGCGCGCGAAAGCTTCATTCATATTCACGTCGATCCGGTGGCTGAT
>JBQCFU010000223.1:0-5291 GCA_051958775.1 Pseudolabrys sp. | reverse complement strand
GCGGGTCTGTGGCCCGATGATCGCGCGGCGCGCGCTTTCGCCCGGTCGGTCGCTCACGAGATGCACGCCGGCTTCCTGCCGCTGCGCCGTGCATGCCCGATGAATTTCTGGCTGATCCCGAAGCCGCGGCCGATCCCGGACGATGCCATGGCCAATGTCCGCCGGATCGATGCGATCTGGTCCGACTGCGTCGGTCGCTCCGGCGGTCCGTTCCTGTTCGGGAAACGCTTCGGCGCGGCCGACGCGATGTATGCGCCGGTGGTGGCGCGCTTCTTCAACTATGGCGTTGCCGTTTCGCCGGCGGCGCGCGCTTACATGCAGGCGGTGATGACGACGCCGGCCTGGCTGTCGTGGCGCGCGGCCGCGCTCAAGGAAACCAGGGTCATGCCGAACAACGAGCCCGACTGGCCGGTGATGGAGCGGATATCGGCGTGACAGGCCTTTATACTTCTGGAATGACTTCCACTCCGCCTCATCCTGAGGAGCGCCGCCAATCTCGGGTTTACCCGAGATTGGCAAAGGATTTGGGGCGCGTCTCGAAGGACGAGGCGGCCTGTTTGCTCGCCTCATGGTTCGAGACGCGATCCTGCGGATCGCTCCTCACCATGAGGCTAACATCTTGAACAGGAGCGAACCTTGCCCGTCCTCACATCCAGCGTCGATACCGCCAGTCCGGACTTCAGCGCCAACACCGAGGCGATGCAGGCGCTGGTCGACGACCTGCGCGAGACGCGCGCGGAAGCGGCGCTCGGCGGCTCGGCGAAGGCGCGCGAGCGTCATGTTTCGCGCGGCAAGCTGCTGCCGCGCGACCGGGTGATGACGCTGATCGATCCCGGCTCGCCGTTTCTCGAACTGTCGCCGCTCGCCGCCTATGGTCTCTATGAGGACAAGATCCATGCCGCCGGCGTGATCACCGGCATCGGCCGCGTCTCCGGGCGCGAATGCATGATCGTGTGCAATGATTCCACGATCAAGGGCGGCACCTACTATCCGATGACGGTGAAGAAGCATCTGCGCGCCCAGGAGATCGCGCGCGAGAACCGGCTGCCGTGCATCTATCTGGTCGATTCCGGCGGCGCGAACCTGCCGCATCAGACCGATGTGTTTCCGGATCGGGAGCATTTCGGCCGCATCTTCTACAATCAGGCCACCATGTCGGCGATGGGCATCCCGCAGATCGCGGTGGTGATGGGCTCATGCACGGCGGGCGGCGCCTATGTGCCGGCGATGTCCGACGAAACCATCATCGTGCGCAACCAGGGCACGATCTTCCTCGGTGGTCCGCCGCTGGTGAAGGCAGCCACCGGTGAGGTGGTCTCGGCGGAAGATCTCGGCGGTGCCGACGTCCATGCGCGCAAGTCAGGTGTCGCCGACCACTACGCGCAGAACGATCATCATGCGCTGTCGATTGCGCGCCGGATCGTCGCCAATCTCAACACGGTCCGTCGCAACGAGGTGGTGATCGCCACGCCGGTGGAACCGAAATTTGCGACCGACGAACTCGACGGCGTCGTGCCGGTCGACCTCAAGAAGCAATATGACATGCGCGAAGTGATCGCGCGGCTGGTCGACGGGTCGGAATTCGACGAGTTCAAGCAGCTCTACGGGACGACGCTGGTGACGGGCTTTGCCCGCATCCACGGAATTCCGGTCGGCATTCTCGGCAATAACGGCATCCTGTTCTCGGAAAGCGCCGTGAAGGGCGCGCATTTCATCGAACTGTGCTGCCAGCGCCGGATTCCGCTGCTGTTCCTGCAGAACATCGTCGGCTTCATGGTCGGCCGCGAATACGAAGCGGGCGGCATCGCCAAGGACGGCGCCAAGCTCGTCACGGCGGTCGCCTGCGCGCTGGTGCCGAAGATCACCGTGATCGTCGGCGGCTCCTATGGCGCGGGGAACTACGGCATGTGCGGCCGCGCCTACGATCCGCGGTTCCTGTTCCTGTGGCCGAATGCGCGCATCTCGGTGATGGGCGGCGAGCAGGCGGCGTCGGTGCTGGCGACCGTGCGGCGCGACAACATCGAAGCCTCGGGCGGGCAATGGTCGGCGGACGAAGAAGAACAGTTCAAGCAGCCGATCCGCGCGCGCTACGAGGAGGAGGGGCATCCCTACCACGCGACCGCGCGGCTCTGGGATGACGGGATCATCGCACCGTCGGAGACGCGGCGCGTGCTCGGGCTTGCGTTTGCTGCCGCGCTGAATGCGCCGGTGCCGCCGACGACGTTCGGCGTGTTCCGCATGTAAGGGCAATCAAGCGACGACGCGATCAAACAATAACGGCCCGGCTTGGGTTTCCCCGCCGGGCCGCGTCGTGAACGCAATACGCTACCTACTCACAATACATTTCAGAATGCCTTGCCTCGCCTCAACGCCAGAAGATGGCGAGAAGAATGATGATCGGCAGCGGGATACCCAGCAGCCACAATAAAAGTCCGCGTCCAAAGCCCATCGGTCGCCTCCGTGTGTTGCCTCCGTTCGGTTCGGATCATCAACGGTCAGGGCGACGGTCGGGTTCCCATTGTGCTGTTGTCGGTTTCGTGAGCGTCAACCTGCGAGCTTGATCCACTCTTCGCGCGCGCGGGCGGTGACGATTTCCCATTTCGCGCTGACCACGTCCCAGTTCACCAGCGGTCGCTCGGCGGTTACGCCGTCGGTGGCGGCTCGCATCGCGTTGGTGGAGTCGTAGAGGTAGGCGCCGCCCATGGTGAGGGCCGCGCCGAGGATCATTCCGAGCAAAGCGCGCATCGTCTTACCTCCGCGGTGGGGTGCTCGCTCCCAACGCCGGGCCCCGTCCGGAGTTCCGGCCGGCCTCGGGGAATGGTTCGGGTTGCCGTCCTCTTTCGGGTAAGCCTATGATTTTTATATAATTTTCTTTTAACAAATTTCCCCACACCGGCTTTTTCGGTGCTATAGTGCATTTCATGAACAAGAGTTCAGTGAAAAAGTCCCGCGCGTCAGGTAAGGCGTCTCGCGTCACTCCAAAAAAGGCCGCAAAGCCCAAAACGGCCCGCCGCTCCGCAACGGCTCAGGCCCGTGAGGTGTCGAAATCCAAGGCGGCCAGCGCCGCCCGCGCTTCGCAAAGCAAATCCACCAAGACGACGGTCAAATCGGTCCCGAAATCCGCCCCCAAACCCGCCGCGAAGGCGGCAGTGGTGGCGAAACCGGCTACCGGCAAGACCGCGCAGCGCAGCGTGCAGTCAATCGCCGAGGCGATGAAGACCGCCAAGCTCGCGCTGATCGCCGCGGCCAACGCGCGCCCGGTCCGGGTTCCCAGCCCGACCGTCGTGCCGCCGGCCGAGCCGATCACCCACAAATTCCAGGTCGGGCAGGTCGTTTACTATAGCGCGCCGACCTTCGGCCGCGCGCCGGCGCCCGGCAACTTCACGGTGGTGAAGCTGCTGCCGTCGGAAGGCGACGAGCAGCAGTACCGGATCAAGAGCAACGGCGAGGCGTTCGAGCGCGTCGCCAAGGAAAGCCAGCTCGACGTCGTCTGACGTCGTCCTGATATCGTCTGCGATGTGCGGCCCATCCCGACCTGGGGTGGGCCGCACTGCTTTTGCGGCACCTCTGCTGTTGTCGCTCAGCCATTGGACCGGTTGTCGTGCGCGCCGGTCCGGGGGATAAATGGCGCGGGAAAAATCCTGCGCGGGCCGCATGCGGCCGCGACAACCAAAACAAAGGCGGAGGAACATTCATGCAGTCGGTTTTCCGGGGCGCACTTGCGTTCATGGCGCTCGCAACGGCGTCCATTTGTGTCACCACGGGCGCTCAGGCCCAGGCTTATCCCTCGCGGACGGTGAAGATCGTGGTGCCGTTCGGCGCCGGCGGCCCGGCCGACGTCTATGCGCGCGTCCTGGCGCAGGCGCTCACCGACGATCTCAAGCAGTCGTTCATCGTCGAGAACCGTCCCGGAGCGGGCTCGATCATCGGGACCGACATGGTCGCGAAGTCCGCGCCCGACGGTTACACGCTGCTGTTGATGTCCAACACCCACACCACCAACGAGTCGCTGATCGCCAACAAGCCGTTCGAACTGATGCGCGACTTCGTTGCGGTGGCGCCGATCAACTATTCCGATCTGATCATGGTGATCCATCCGTCGGTGCCGGCGAAGAATCTCGCCGAATTCATCGCGCTGGCGAAGAAGGAGCCGGGCAAGCTCAACTATGCGTCGTCGGGACCGGGCACGCCGTATCACATGGCCGGCGAACTGTTCAAAGCCATGAGCGGCACCGACATCGTCCATGTTCCGCACAAGGCGTCGGGCGAAGCGCGCAACAGCGTGCTCGGCGGCCATGTGCAGATGATGTTCGACGCGATCCCGACCATGCTCAACAACGTCAAGGCCGGGCAGGTGCGTGCGCTCGGCACCACGGGCGAGACGCGTTCGGCGTTGACGCCGGATCTGCCGACCGTCGCCGAGGCCGGTGTGCCCGGTTACGAGGCGACGATCTGGCTCGGCCTGATGGCGCCGAAGGGCACGCCCGACGATGTCGTCAACAAGCTCAACGAGGAGGTTCGCCGCATTGTCGCCAAGCCCGCAGTCAAGGAAGCATGGCAGAAGCAAGGGGCGGCGCCGATGAGCATGACGCCGAAGGAGTTCGATGCCTATCTTCGCAAGGACATTGAGAAGTGGGCCAAAGTGGTGAAGCTTTCCGGCGCCAAAGCCCAGTAACTGGCTGAAGCGATGGCGTCGTGAGGGGCTGAGTGAACAGGCGGGGCGGATGAAGACGGCCATTGCCATCGTGCTGGCGATACTGATTGCGGCGGGCGCCACGTTTCTGGTGCTCGACCGGATCGGTGACAGCCGGCACGCCGCGGACCGGCGGGCGCTGGCGCAGCGGGCGAGCGAACTCGCCACGCAGGCGCTTGTGCCCGGCTCGCCGCTCGCGTGCCTCGATGGCGCCGCCGGCGATCTGGTCGAAGGCGGCTGCGAAACCGTGCTGTTCAAACGCCCCGAGACGATCGCCGCCGCGGTCACCTACACCGCGGCGCGGCTCGATCTGCTGGCCGATGCAGTCGCGTACAGTAAGCAGGGCGACGGCAGCTTCGACCGCGTCACCGCCGGGCTGCGGCGTGCGGCTGAACTCGACCGGTTCGGCATCGCCGCGCATGTGCTCGCGACCCGCGACGGCTGCTCGCCGGACCGCTGCGCCGCGTTCGCACTGGTCAACGATGCCGGGACGCTGAAATCCAATCTGCGTTCGCGGGTGTTTGCGCAATATGTCGAGCGGCATCGCGCTGCCTGGAACGAGCCGGCGAAAGCGCCGCATGCAGGCGAGACGCCTGCC
>JBQCFU010000222.1:0-2059 GCA_051958775.1 Pseudolabrys sp. | reverse complement strand
TGACATCGCCCAACGAAGCGCGCTCCGGTTCGCTGCTTCTGAAAACCGGCGACGGCACCATCGAGGCCACGCGGCTCGGCATCGATGTCGACGTCACCGTATCAGGCCCGACGGCGCGGGCGCGGGTCACGCAAATCTTCCGCAACGAGAGCAAGGACTGGGTCGAGGCCACCTATGTCTACCCGCTGCCGGAGGGTGGTGCGGTCGATACGCTGAAGATGGTGGTCGGCGACCGCGTCGTGGTCGGCGAGATCAAGGAACGCCAGCAGGCGCGCGTGATCTATGAGCAGGCGAAGCGCTCAGGCCGCAAGGCCGCGCTCACCGAACAGCAGCGGCCGAACATCTTCACCAATGCGGTGGCGAATATCGGTCCGGGCGAAACCGTGCTGGTGCAGATCGAATATCAAGAGCCGGTGCGCCAGTACGGCGATACGTTCTCGCTGCGCGTGCCGCTCGTGGTCGGCCCGCGCTACAATCCCGCGCCGGTCGTGCAGAGCGTCGATCTGCGCAGCGACGGCGGCGGCTGGGGCGCGGCCACAACCGACCCGGTGCCGGATCGCGACAGGATCGCAAGCCCCGTGCTCGATCCCACCAAGCATGCACCGGTCAATCCAACGCAAATCACCGTGCGCCTGCAGGCGGGCTTTCCGCTCGGCGAGGTGAAGAGCGCATTCCACCCGATCAACATGGAAGCGCCCGATGCCAGCACGCGCATCGTCAAGCTGGCCGAAGACCCCGTCCCCGCCGATCGCGATTTCGAACTGACCTGGACAGCCGCACCCGGCAAGACGCCCTCGGTCGGACTGTTCCGCGAACACGTCGGCGATTCCGATTACATGCTCGCCTTCGTGACGCCACCGGCGCTGAGCGACGCCGAGCAGAAGCCGCGTCCGCGCGAGGTGGTGTTCGTGATCGACAATTCCGGCTCGATGGGTGGCACCTCGATCGCACAGGCCAAGGCAAGCCTCATCTATGCGCTCGGCCGCCTGCAGCCGAACGACCGCTTCAACGTGATCCGCTTCGACAACACCATGACGCTGTTGTTTCCCGATTGCGTGCCTGCAGATAGCGAACACCTCGACCAGGCACGTTCGTTCGTCGGCGCGCTGGAGGCGCAGGGCGGCACCGAAATGGTGCCGGCGATGCAGGCCGCGCTGCGCGACGGCGGCGTCAGCGACAACAGCTACGTCCGGCAAGTGGTGTTCCTGACCGACGGCGCGATCGGCAACGAGCAGCAGTTGTTCGACACGATTTCCGCCATGCGCGGCCGCTCGCGCATCTTCATGGTCGGCATCGGCTCGGCGCCGAACACCTTTCTGATGACGCGGGCCGCCGAACTCGGACGCGGCACCTTCACGCACATCGGCTCGGTGGATCAGGTCGAGGACCACATGCGCGGCCTGTTCGCAAAACTGGAAAACCCCGCCGTGACCGGACTGAGCGTGACGTTCTCCGACGCCAAGGCCGATCTGACGCCCGCGATCCTGCCGGACGTCTATCGCGGCGAACCGCTGGTGCTGGCGGCGAAGCTCGATCAGCTCAAGGGCGACATGGAAATCAAGGGCAAGGTCGGCGACCGCCCGTGGTCGGTCAAGCTGCCGCTCGCTCATGCGGCCGAAGGCAAGGGCCTGTCAAAACTGTGGGCGCGGCGGAAGATCGCAGACGCCGAAGTCGCGCGGACGCTCGGTAAAGCCGCGCCTGAAGCCGCCGACAAGACCATCCTGGCGCTGGCGCTCGAGCACCATCTGGTGACGCGGCTGACCAGCCTCGTCGCGGTCGATACGACGCCGAGCCGTCCCGAAGGCGAGCCGTTGAAGCTCGCGGACCTGCCGCTCAACCTGCCCGGGGGCTGGTATTTCGCCAAGGTGTTCGGCTAAAAGCCGAAGCCGCTGGCTCCGCCCTCCGAGCGGCGTGCAGATGCGAGCGACGGCCGTGTGCAACTCGCGCTGAGCAAGCATCCACCGGTGGTCGCGCCCGCCTCTCCCATCGTGCTGCCGAAGACCGCGACCGATGCGGAGCTGAAATTGATCAGCGGCGCGGCGCTGCTGCTGCTCGCGCT
>JBQCFU010000221.1:0-4472 GCA_051958775.1 Pseudolabrys sp. | reverse complement strand
TCCGTTTGTGGGCGGGCGACCCGGACGGTTTGACTCGTCCAGAGCCCCCGGCCATAGTTTTTCCGTGCTGGTTCCCCGGGTTGCACCGGGGAGGAAAGAGGGAACACGGACTGTCGGCTGGTTTCGACCGGCGGCAAACCGTGGCTGCCCCCGCAACTGTAAGCGGCGAGCTTGATCCGTCATGGCCACTGGGATCCGTCCCGGGAAGGCTGGATTAAAGCAGCGACCCGCAAGCCAGGAGACCTGCCAGCACAGTCACCCAACCGATGGACGGGAGGTCCATACGGAGCGGTCTTTCGCAGCGGTGACGTCGATACCGTTGCGGGTCCGTGGGCGTCCTTTCTCCCATGACTTCGTCAGTGTGAACGCTCGATCGTGTTCGCGTCTGCGCAACGGGTTGGTTTCACCCGATGCGCGCCTTGTGACGCGCATGAACGAAGGAGCGGGCTGTGGGGAGTTCAAGATCAATCATCGGCGCCATGATGGCGTCAGCCGTCGGAATCGGTATGGCCGGCGGAACGGCGTCAGCGCAGCAGTCGACAGAGCTGCCGGCGGTGGACGTGACGGCGAGCCGTCTCTCGAATGGCATCACCGGTGCCTCGACGACAATCATCTCGTCGGACTATCTGGATCGTGCGCCGCAGATGACGCTGCAGGACATCCTGTCGCGCGAAGCGGGCATCCAGACCAGCAGTCTCTATGGCGGCATCAATGGGGCGGGCACGACGGTGGACATGCGCGGCTTCGGCGTCACCGCGCCGTCGAACGTGCTGGTGCTGGTCGATGGCCGGCGTTTCAACGATTCCGATCTCACGGGATTCGATTTCAGTCTGATCCCGCGCAATGCGATCGAACGGATCGAGATCACCCGCGGCAACAGCGGCGCGGTGCTCTATGGCGATGGCGCTGTCGGCGGTGTCATCAACATCGTCACCAAGAACGGCGTCGGCGCGAAGCCGAGTGGTCGCATCGAAGCGGCTTATGGCGCGCTGGCGACGCGGGAAGGCAAGGCTTCCGCCAGCGCCTCGTTCGGGCCGTTCTCCGCCGTCGTGTTCGGTAATGCGTTCCAGACCAACGGCTATCGCGATAACAATTCGTCGAAGCAGATGCAGGGTGTCGGCGATTTCCGCTACACCACCAGTGAAGGCAGCGCGTTCTTCAATATCTCGGCCGACGACCTGAAAATGCGTACGCCGGGGCCGCGCAACATCGCCAACGGGCCGTTCGTCGGCTTCTTCAACGAGTATCTCACCGATCGTCGCGGCACTAACACGCCGCTCGATTACGGCAATCGGCAGAATGTCGCGGTGCGTGGTGGCGTGACGCGCAATCTGTGGGATGGCGTCGAAGTCGTGCTCGACGGCAGCATCCGGCGCAAGACCACTCAGTTCGCGACGTTCAACCCGCTCGGCGGGTTCTTCGTGCCCAATCAGCCGTCTGCCTATAACGAGACAGCGCTCACGAGCTATTCGGTCACGCCGCGCGTGAATGTCGACCGGACCTTCGGGCCGGTGCGGGCACGCATGGTCGCGGGCGTCGATCTCTACAAGACGCTGTACAATTCGGATCGCAGCGTGTCCCAGGGCGCGGCGCCGTATCATCGCTACAATTTCTATCAGACCACCGCCGGGTTCTACGCCCAGCCGACCTTCACGTTCTTTGAAAACACCGACATCTCGTTCGGTGGTCGCATCCAGCGCAACGATTTCCATGCGCGTGACACGTTCGATCCACTGGCGCCACCGTCCCCAGCAGGCGTCAATCCGGCGGGGCAGCCGCTCGATACGCACGATTATCAGCGCGCCGTGCATCTCGGTTTCGAGCATCGCTTCAATCAGAGCGTAGCGGTGTTCGCGCGCATGGCGCAAAGCTTCCGCGTGCCGAATATCGACGAGCGGGTTGGTGCATCGCCGATCTTCACGGTCACCAATTTCGATCTGAAGACGCAGCGTTCACGCGACTACGAGGCCGGCGTCAAGGTGAAGTGGGGGCGGCTCGCGCTGCAGTCGAGCGTCTATGACATGTATCTGACGGACGAGTTGCATTTCAGTCCGATCACCTTCGCCAACACCAATCTTGATCCCACCCGCCGCTACGGCATCGAGAACATGGCGACGCTGCAACTCACCGATACGGTGCGGGTCAAGGCGACTGCGTCTTATACGCGTGCGGTGTTCCGCTCCGGTCCCTTTGCCGGCAACGACGTGCCGGAAGTGGCGCGTTGGAGCGGCAGTGCCGGCGTCAGCTGGGATCTCTACGGCAAATATCTCGTGCTCGACGCGGTGGCGCGCTTCACCGGCAAGCGATTCCTTGATGGCGACGAGGCCAATGCCGGCCTGATGATGGTGCCGGCGACGACGGTGGTCGACCTGCGGCTCGGCGGCGAAATCGACAAGTTCTTCTGGTCGGTGTCGGTGCAAAATCTGTTCAATCGCCAGTATTTCGATTACGGCCTCGACACCAGCTTCCCGGGCAATCAGTTCGTGTCGGTCTATCCATTGCCCGGACGCACCTTCATGCTGCGCGCCGGGATGACGTTCTAATCGTCATGTCCTGAACAAGAGCATGCGGCCCGCATCATTCGGCGATGCGGGCCGCGGGCCTTTTGTTCCGATTGTGGACCTTTTCTCTCCCCCGGCACTTAAACCGCTACAGGTCGCGTTCGCGGCCCTTTTGCGCATGGAGAGAGTGATGAAAAAGCCGCTGATGGCCCTTCTGGGGCTTGCCACGGTCGCCGCCGTTTTGCCGTTTGGATCACAGGCTGACGCGCAGGCGCGGACGCGGATCGGGACGTTGAGCTGTGATGTGGCGCCGGGCGTCGGCTTCATCCTCGGGTCGCGCAAAGCGATCGATTGTGTCTACCGCTCCGCCGGCGGGCGGTATTACGAGCACTATGTCGGCTCGATCGGCCGCTTCGGCATCGACATCGGTTTCACCGAAGGCGGGCGGCTGGGCTGGGCGGTGTTCGCGCCGTCGCGGCCGGGACCGGGTGCACTCGCGGGCACCTATGTCGGCGCGGGCACGGAAGTAACCGTCATCGGGGGTGTCGGCGCCAACGTGCTGGTCGGCGGCTTCGAGCGCAGCGTGACGTTGCAGCCGCTGTCGTTCAGCGCGCAGACGGGCGCCAATGTTGCGGTCGCTGTGAGCTCGCTCGATCTCAATCCGGCGGGACCGCCGGTGCGCCATCGCTATCACAAGCATCGCCGGCATCATCGCCACCACCGCTAGGTGAGCGGTTGCTGATCAAAGGGCCGCCCGCTGGGGCGGCCTTTTTCGTGGATGAGGGGGCAGGCGGCTTGAGGGAGTTGCGGCTGCGCCGTTATGTTACGCGTGGCGGCGGCGAGGGAGGCACCATGAAAACGAGCGTCGGCTTCGCGCTCCTGATCGCAGCCTGCGCGCTCACCGGGTGCAGCACGACTTCGGATGAACCGAGTTCGGCCGAGCTTGAGGCGATCCGCCAGTCGCAGAACGTGTTTCCGCAGAACTACCGGGCGGACATCATCGCTTTCATGCGCAATTACCTGAACGATCCGACCGGCGTGCGCAGTGCCGGCGTGTCGCAGCCGAAGGTCAAGGATCTGCCGACGGGGACACGTTATGCGTCCTGCCTGCGCTTTGATGCACGCAATTCGACCGGGCGCTATATGGGCGTCAAAACCGCGCTGGTGGTGTTCATCTCCGGCCGGCTCGACCGGTTCACCGAGGCGCCCTCCAATCGCCCAGCGGCGCAAGGCGAAGAGCGCGAAGTGCAGCGGGGCGGTGAAGTGCGCGAGGCCTGCAAGGATGCAGCCTATGCGCCGTTTCCGGAGCTGGAGAAGATGGCGCGGTGAGGGAGGCGCAAAAACAAATACGTGCCGCGATCCGTCATGGCGATGACGGATGGGCCATTTGTTGTTGGAGGAGCAGCGCCGGCTTGCGCCGATACGCTGGTCCCAACGCAAAGAACCCGCCGGGGCCTGCCCGGTGGGTTGTATTGCAGTAAACGGAAGCGACGAAGAACGAGCTTAGAAGGCTACTTAACCTTCAGGTTCTCAGCAGAGACCTTGCCGCGATTTTCGACGAGTTCGTACTGGACGGACTGACCTTCGTTCAGGGTGCTCAACCCGGCGCGTTCCACGGCCGAAATGTGCACGAACACATCCTTGCCGCCTTCCTGCGGTTGGATGAAGCCGTAGCCCTTAGTCGGATTAAACCACTTAACGGTGCCCTGAGGCATATTCTAGATCTCCGAGAGTTACCTAACCCCAGCATTTTGGCATACTTGGGCACCGCTGAATAGAGCACTTGACACGATTGCCGGCCGCGCGGCCGGACAGGGGTCTATTGGGCGCGTGCAAGTGAGCTGAAAAGGGCAACGGCGATCGGTGAGCCGGCCGTCCCACGCGGGTCATTCTCGTTCAATGCGCCGCCGCCTAAGCCGGTCCGGGCCCATGGCCGAGGCCGGAAAAACTCCTTGATTGCGCCTTTGTTCG
>JBQCFU010000220.1:0-3389 GCA_051958775.1 Pseudolabrys sp. | reverse complement strand
ATGTCGGCGATTTCGATCGCCGGTCGTAGCGAGCGGATTGCCGTCAGCGCGGCCGCGGCGTCGGCACCGGGGCCGAGATCGGCACCCATGGTCACGGCGATTTCCGGTTCAGCGATCGGTTTGCGGTATCCCTTCAGCGAGACGATCGCGCCGGAGACGAGCTTGCCGGCCTGAAACAGATGACCGACCAGCGGCGCGCGGAGCTCGAACTTCTCCAGCATCGCCGGTGCACCGAGGCCGAGCTTCCAGCCGATCGGCTGTTCTCCTGCCGCGATGCGAGCACGCCGATGCTCCAGTTGCGTCTTGAGGCCGCTGGCGATGCGCGGGTCGTCCCAGGCATTCATGTGAGATGGCCCGCTGGTTGTCTTTTTATGATGACGCAATTCCGGACGGAAAACCGTTTCGCACTTTTCCTGGAATTGCTCAGGGGAGCTTGTCGAAGCCTTCGGAGAAGCCCTTCAGGCTGAGCGGGAAGCCGATGCCTTCTTCCGGGGTCTGGAAGATGATGAAGGTCGCGGTGGTGCCGCTGCGCAACTGCTTGATGAGGTTATCGTCCATGATGACCTCGGCGATGCAGCCGTTCGGCAGGCAGCGCACGAAGCCGGCCCGGCCGACATCCTTGTTGTCGATCTTGAGCCCGAGCCCGCTCGGCAACAGCACGCTGAGCGGCGCCACCACCCGCAGCATGGTGCTATTGTGGTCGGCGGTCTTGCGCACGAGCACGGTGAGGGAGACGTTGGCGCGGGTTTCGTCGACCACCGTCTGCATCAGCGCGCATTGCTCGGTCTGCGCGCCCGGCGGGGTGTCGCAGCGGATTTGCCATTCCTGATGCACCGAGCGGACGGCGCCCTGTGCCCAGGCGGCACCGGGCAAGGCCGCGAGCGTGGCCGCAGCGGTGAGGGTCAGGAGTGAGGCCAGCCAGAGGCGGCGCGAAAAGAGGGAAAAGATGCGCATCAGCCGTCCGAATCGTGCGTCGCCCCGCTGCGACGGCTCCGTTTGGGCCATGGCATGGCAAGCATGTCAAGCAAGCAGGGCTTTCGGCGTTTTCGCTGCACTTCCGGCAATTTCACTGCAAATGTGGCGGCAGCCGGGTCGGGGCTTGGTCTTTCGGCGCAGAGCTGCCGGCGGGGCCGTTTCGCGGCCCGGTTCGTGGTCCTTTCTGCAGTGTCCACAAACAAGACCTTCCGCCGCATTAGACCCATAACAAGGTGCATTGCGGCAGGGCTGGAATTATGGTTTGAGGAGCCGGGATTCCCCCTGTCCCCCCGCATGTCCCGCTCATTGCCACGCCCGTGGCCACCGCGTGTCATCGGGGCCGAACCGTACAGGATAAAGTGCGGGACGCGGGGCCGGCCGAAAGGAGCTTCGGCCGGATTCTATGGAGCGAACACGACAATGCGGTTGTTCAAGCGGTTGATCGGTCTCTCGGTCGCACTATCGGCGGTTATGGCAGGCGGGGCGGCATTCGCCGAATACGGTCAGCCCCAGCCGTGGCAGCTCGGGCTTCAAAGCTCGGCCAGCCCGGTGATGACCGACATCATCTGGTTTCACGATTATCTGCTGTGGCTGATCGCGGCGATCGTGCTGTTTGTGCTGGTCCTGCTGATCGTTGTGCTGGTCAAGTTCAACGCCAAGGCCAATCCGGTGCCCTCGCGCACCACCCACAATACCTTCATCGAAGTGATCTGGACCGTGGTCCCGGTGCTGATCCTCACGGCGGTGGCGGTGCCTTCGTTCCGGCTGCTGTTTCTGCAGCTCAACGTCCCGGCCGCTGACGTGACCATCAAGGCGACCGGCAAGCAGTGGTTCTGGACCTACAGCTACCCCGACGCGAAGTTCGAGTTCGACTCGCTGATGGTCGCCGATAAGGACCTCAAGCCCGGTCAGCCGCGGCTGCTCACCGTCGACAATGAGGTCGTCGTCCCGGTCAACAAGGTTGTGCGGGTCCTCACCACCGGCGCAGATGTGATCCACGCCTTCGCGTTGCCGTCTTTCGGCATCAAGATCGACGCGATCCCGGGCCGCATCAACGAAACCTGGTTCAAGGCGACCCGCGAGGGCGTGTACTACGGCCAGTGCTCGGAACTGTGCGGCAAGGATCACGCGTTCATGCCGATCGCCGTGCGCGTCGTGAATGACGGCGAGTACAACGCCTGGCTTGAACAGGCCAAGAAGAAGTACGCGAGCGCCGACGCCCCGCAGAAGACGGCGTCGCTCGCGGCTTCCGAATAACCAGACTTCTTACGGTCGAGGATCCGATCATGGCTACTGCAACCCACGCCCACGACGCTCATGATGATCACGCGCACGGTCATCCGACCGGATGGCGCCGCTTCGTCTATTCGACCAACCACAAGGACATCGGCACGATGTACCTGGTGTTTGCGATGATGGCGGGTGTGGTCGGCGGTGCGCTGTCGATCGCGATGCGCGCGGAACTGATGTATCCGGGCGTGCAGATCTTCCACGAAGCGCACCAGTTCAACGTGTTCACCACCGCGCACGGTCTGATCATGATCTTCTTCATGGTCATGCCGGCGATGATCGGTGGCTTCGGCAACTGGTTCGTTCCGCTCATGATCGGTGCGCCGGACATGGCGTTCCCGCGTATGAACAACATCTCGTTCTGGCTGCTGCCGGCGTCATTCGCGCTGCTCGTCATCTCGATGTTCGTCGAGGGTGAGCCGGGTTCGCCGGGTCTCGGCACCGGGTGGACGCTCTACGCGCCGCTGTCCACCTCCGGCCACCCCGGCCCGGCGGTCGACTTCGCGATCCTTTCGCTGCATATCGCCGGCGCTTCGTCGATTCTCGGCGCCATCAACTTCATCACCACCATCTTCAACATGCGCGCGCCCGGCATGACGCTGCACAAGATGCCGCTGTTCGTGTGGTCGGTGCTGGTGACCGTGTTCCTGCTGCTGCTGTCGCTGCCGGTTCTCGCCGGCGCGATCACCATGCTACTCACTGACCGCAACTTCGGTACCACCTTCTTCGCTGGCGAAAACGGCGGCGATCCGGTGCTCTACCAGCATCTGTTCTGGTTCTTCGGCCATCCGGAAGTTTACATCCTCATTCTCCCGGGCTTCGGCATGGTCAGCCAGATCGTCGCGACTTTCTCGCGCAAGCCGGTGTTCGGCTATCTCGGTATGGCCTATGCCATGGTGGCGATCGGCGGCATCGGCTTCGTCGTCTGGGCGCACCACATGTACACGGTCGGCATGTCGACCGGTGCGCAGGCCTACTTCGTCGCCGCGACCATGGTGATCGCGGTGCCGACCGGCGTGAAGATCTTCTCCTGGATCGCCACGATGTGGGGCGGTTCGATTGAATTCCGCACGCCGATGGTCTGGGCGATCGGCTTCATCTTCCTGTTTACGGTGGGCGGCGTG
>JBQCFU010000219.1:0-3271 GCA_051958775.1 Pseudolabrys sp. | reverse complement strand
CGCTGGCCCACGAATTCCCGGTGGCGAAGGCCGTGTTCGACGAAGTCGACGCGGCGCTCGGAGACAAGCTCTCGGCGGTGATCTGGGAAGGTCCGGCCGAGACGCTGACACTGACCGAAAACACCCAGCCGGCGCTGATGGCGGTGTCGCTTGCGACGCTGCGTGTGCTGGAAACCGAAGCCGGGCTCGATCTGGCCCGCGACGTGAAGTTCGTGGCCGGACACTCGCTGGGCGAATATTCGGCGCTTGCTGCCGCCGGTGCGCTGACCGTCGCCGATACCGCGCGGCTCGTGCGCGCCCGCGGTCGCGCCATGCCGAAGGCGGTACCGGTCGGCGCCGGCGCCATGGCGGCGCTCATCGGGCTTGATTTCGAGCAGGCGTCAGCCGCGGCCGCTGAAGGCGCGCAGGGCGAGATTTGCCAGGCGGCCAACGACAATGGCGGCGGGCAGGTGGTGATCTCCGGCGCCAAGGCGGCGGTGGAGCGGGCCTGCGAGATCGCCAAGGCCAAGGGCGCCAAGCGGGCGATGCTCCTGCCGGTCTCCGCACCCTTCCATTGCGCCATGATGCAGCCGGCAGCCGACGTGATGGCGGCCGAACTCGCCAAGGTGCAGGTCAATGTGCCGAAGGTGCCGGTCGTCGCCAACGTGCTGGCGCAGCCGGTGATGGATCCGGCCGATATCGTCAAAAGACTTGTGGAGCAGGTCACCGGAACGGTTCGCTGGCGCGAAAGCGTCTCCTATATGGCCGGCCAGGGTGTCACCACGTTCTACGAGGTCGGCGCCGGCAAGGTTTTGAGCGGTCTCGTCAAGCGGATTGCCGACAGCGCCACCGGCGTGTCGATCGGCACGCCGCAGGACGTGGCGGCATTCAAGGCCGCGCGCGGCTGAAGCGGGCGTAGTGAAGGAAGGGCGGCGACGATGTTCGATCTGAGCGGCAAGACTGCGCTCGTCACCGGGGCGACCGGTGGCATCGGTGGCGCGATCGCGCGCGGGCTGCATCGTCAGGGTGCGACCGTCGCTTTGTCCGGCACGCGCCGCGAGGCGCTGGATGAACTTGCCGGCTCGCTCGGCGAGCGCGTGCATGTCCTGCCGTGCAATCTCTCGGATGCTGCGGCGGTGGAAAAGCTCGTGCCCGACGCTGAAGCGGCGATGGGCAAGCTCGACGTGCTGGTCGCCAATGCCGGCATCACCAAGGACAACCTGTTCGTCCAGTTGAAGGACGACGACTGGGAGCAGGTGCTCAACGTCAATCTGACCGCGACCTTCCGCCTCACACGCGCGGCGGTGAAGACCATGATGCGCCGCAAGTTCGGCCGCATTATCGGCATCACTTCCGTGGTCGGCGTTACCGGCAATCCGGGGCAGGTGAACTACACCGCGGCCAAGGCTGGCATGATCGGCATGATGAAGTCGGTCGCCGCCGAATATGCGCGCCGCAACGTCACCGCGAATTGCATTGCCCCCGGTTTCATCGCCACGGCGATGACCGACAAGCTCAACGATAAGCAGCGCGAGGCCATTCTCGGCCGCGTGCCTGCCGGCCGCCTCGGCACTCCTGATGATATCGCCGCGGCGGCAGTCTTCCTGGCCTCTGACGAAGCCGGTTACATGACGGGACAGACCCTGCATGTGAACGGTGGGATGGCCATGATCTGAGCCGAACCATTTGGCACAACAAGGATTTCCGGCCCATACCCGGTCCGGGAGCGCCCTTGCTGGTCAATGAAATTCAAGTATGTTAACCGGACCCCGGCTCGCTTAACCGTCGAGCCCAATCCAAAACGACGAGGACGGAACGATGAGTGACATCAGCGAGCGGGTAAAGAAGATTGTCGTGGAGCATCTGGGCGTGGAGCCCGAGAAGGTGGTTGAGGGCGCAAGCTTCATCGACGACCTCGGTGCCGACAGTCTGGACACCGTCGAGCTCGTGATGGCTTTCGAGGAAGAGTTTGGGTGCGAAATCCCGGACGATGCGGCCGAGACCATTCTGACGGTCGGCGACGCCGTGAAGTTCCTCGAGAAGAACGCCAAGAGCTAAGCCCAACGGCGCTGGATCGAACAGCGCTTAGAACAACAGCGCTGCCGCGGTTCTCTCCCACGCATCCCTGCAGGACGAGTCCGATGCCGCGCGGCGCCGGGAGTGTAGACGCTTGAGCCAATCCGCAACCTTGCGACGGGTCGTCGTCACGGGAATAGGTATGGTGTCGCCGCTAGGCTGCGGCGCCGAAACCACGTGGCAACGCCTGATCAAGGGCGAAAGCGGTGCGAGCAAGGTCGAGCGCTTCGAAGTGTCGGATCTGCCGTGCAAGATCGCGTGTCAGATCCCGCGCGGCGACGGCACCAACGGCACCTACAATGCCGACCAGTGGATGGAGCCGAAGGAGCAGCGCAAGGTCGATGAATTCATCGTCTTTGCGGTCTGTGCCGCGACCCAGGCGCTGGACGACGCCGGCTGGAAGCCGTCGACCGATGACGAGAAGAATCGCTCCGGCGTTCTGATCGGCTCCGGTATCGGCGGCCTCGAAGGCATTGCCGAGACGGCGGTGACGCTGCACGAGCGCGGCCCACGCCGCGTCTCGCCGTTCTTCATTCCGGGGCGGATCATCAATCTCGCCTCCGGCTATGTCTCGATCCAGCACGGGCTGAAAGGCCCCAACCATTCGGTGGTCACCGCCTGTTCGACCGGCGCGCATGCGATCGGCGACGCGGCGCGGCTGATCGCGCTCGGCGATGCCGACGTGATGGTGGCGGGCGGCGCGGAATCCCCGGTGAACCGCATCTCGCTCGCCGGCTTTGCCGCCGTGCGCGCACTGTCCACTGGCTACAACGACGAGCCGACCCGCGCGTCGCGTCCTTACGACCAGGACCGCGACGGTTTCGTGATGGGCGAGGGCTCCGGCGTGGTCGTGCTGGAAGAACTGGAACACGCAAAGGCTCGCGGGGCCAAGATCTATGCCGAGGTGATCGGCTACGGCATGTCGGGCGACGCGCATCACATCACCGCGCCGGCCGAGGATGGCAACGGCGCCTTCCGCGCCATGCGCAACGCGCTGAAGCGCAGCGGCCTTGACGCCGACCAGATCGACTACATCAACGCGCACGGCACCTCGACGCCGCTCGGCGACGAGATCGAGCTCGGCGCCGTCAAGCGGCTCTTCGGCGAGCACGCCTACAAGCTCTCGATGTCGTCGACCAAATCGTCGATCGGCCATCTGCTTGGCGCGGCCGGCGCCGTCGAGGCGATCTTCAGTATTCTCGCGATTCGCGATAAC
>JBQCFU010000218.1:0-2713 GCA_051958775.1 Pseudolabrys sp. | reverse complement strand
GCAGCGCCGGCGGCCACACACTCGGCAAAACGCACGGCGCCGGCGATCCGTCGCTGAGCGGACCCGATCCGGAAGGCTCGGCGATCGAGGACCCGGGCCTCGGCTGGAAGAGCACGCACGGCACCGGCATGGGCGCCGATGCCATCGGCGGCGGTCCGGAAGTCACCTGGACGCAGAAGCCGACCGAATGGAGCAACCTGTTCTTCAAGAATCTGTTCGAAAACGAATGGGAGCTGACCAAGAGCCCGGCCGGCGCCAAGCAATGGGTCGCGAAGAACGGCAAGGCCGACGTGCCGGATGCGTTCGACAAGTCGAAGAAGCATCTGCCGACGATGCTCACCACCGACCTGTCGCTGCGCTTCGATCCTGAATACGGCAAAATCTCGCGGCGGTTTTACGAGAACCCGGATCAGTTCGCGGACGCGTTCGCCCGCGCCTGGTTCAAGCTCACCCACCGCGACATGGGCCCGCGCGTGCGCTACCTCGGCTCGATGGTGCCGAAGGAAGAGCTGATCTGGCAGGATCCGATTCCGGCGGTCGACCACAAGCTGATCGACGACAAGGACATCGCCGACCTCAAGGCGAAGATCCTCGCCTCCGGTCTGACGGTGGCGCAGCTCGTCTCGGCGGCGTGGGCCTCGGCCTCGACGTTCCGCCGCTCCGACAAGCGCGGCGGCGCCAACGGTGCGCGCATTCGTCTCGCCCCGCAGAAGGACTGGAAGGTCAACAATCCGGCACAGCTCAAGACCGTGCTGTCGAAGCTCGAAGCGATCCAGAAGGAGTTCGGCAAGAAAGTCTCGCTCGCCGATCTGATCGTGCTCGGCGGTGCCGCGGCGGTGGAGAAGGCGGCGAAGGATGCCGGCGTCAACGCCAAGGTCGGCTTCATTCCGGGCCGCATGGATGCGTCGCAGGATCAGACCGACGTCGACTCCTTCGCGCCGCTCGAACCGCGCGCCGATGCTTTCCGCAACTATCTCAGCGGCCGGCAGTTCATGCAGCCGGAAGAGGCGATGATCGACAAGGCCCAGCTCCTCACCCTGACGGGACCGGAGATGACCGCACTGATCGGCGGTCTGCGCGTGCTCGGCGCCAATGCCGAGGACTCCAAGCACGGCGTGTTCACGAATACGCCGGGCAAGCTGACCAACGATTTCTTCGTCAACCTGCTCGACATGAATACCGTGTGGTCGAAGAAGGACGACAACGTCTACGAGGGCCGCGACCGCAAGACCAAGGCGGCCAAGTGGACCGGCACGCGCATCGACCTGATCTTCGGGTCGCACTCGCAGCTTCGCGCCTTCGCGGAAGTCTATGCCTGCGCCGACTCCAAGGAGAAGTTCGTCAAGGACTTCATCGCCGCCTGGAACAAGGTGATGAACGCCGACCGCTTCGAACTGCCCGGCGAGACGCTGCGTCAGGGCGCGTAAGCACGCTCGATACAAACGAAACGGCCGGGGAAAACCCCGGCCGTTTTTTTATTTGCCTAAGAGCTCGGCCAAAAAAAAGAAAGCCTGTCATGGCCGGCGCTTCAGGCGCGGCGCGCGCCGGCTTGCGATCAGGAGTTGCCGTTCTCGACCGCGCCGCCGGCTTCCTTCAGCGCGGCGGGTTGCGGCATGGCGATGACGTTGTAGCCTGAATCGACGAAATGGATTTCGCCGGTGACGCCGCCCGACAGGTCGGAGCACAGATAAAGACCGGCGCCGCCGAGTTCATCGAGCGTCACGCCGCGGCCGAGCGGCGAATATTTCTGCTGGAACGCGAACATGTAGCGCGCATCGCCGATGCCGGCCCCGGCCAGCGTGCGGATCGGCCCGGCGGAGATGGCGTTGACGCGGATTTTCTGCTCGCCGAAGTCGACCGCGAGATAGCGCACCGAGGCTTCGAGCGCGGCCTTGGCCACGCCCATCACGTTGTAATTCGGCATGGCGCGGTCGCCGCCGTTATAGGTGAGCGTCAGCATGCTGCCGCCGTTCGGCATCAGCGCCGCGGCGCGCTTCGCCGCTTCGGTGAAAGCGTAGCAGGAGATCACCATGGTGCGGACGAAGTTCTCGCGGGTCGAATCCGCGTAGCGGCCCTTCAACTCGTTCTTATCGGAAAACGCTATGGCGTGGACGAGGAAATCCATCGTCCCCCACTTCGCCTTGATCTCGTCGAACACGTTGTCGACCGAGGCGACATCCTCGACGTCGCAAGGCAGCACCAGAGAAGACTTCACCGAATCCGCGAGCGGCTTCACCCGCTTCGCCAGCGCGTCACCCTGATAGGTGAAAGCGAGTTCGGCGCCGTGCGCCGCCAGCGTCCGCGCGATGCCCCACGCGATAGAGTGGTCGTTCGCGACCCCCATCACCAGGCCGCGCTTGCCTTTCATCAACTCCGACATCCCCAGATCCCCGAAAGAGTCACCGCGCGCCGGACAGGCTCACGCTTCAAGCCGCTTCAGCACGATCGACGCATTGGTGCCGCCGAACCCGAACGAATTGGACAGCACCGCACCGAGCTTCACATTGTCCTGGCGGGCGCGGACGATCGGCATGTCGGCGAAAGCAGGATCGATGGTTTCGATATTGGCGCTTTCGCAGATGAAGCCGTTGTTCATCATCAGCAGCGAATAGATCGCTTCCTGCACGCCGGTCGCACCGAGCGAATGGCCGGTGAGCGACTTGGGGGCGGAGATCGGCGGGCACTTGTCCTCGTTGCCGAACACCTTTCGGAT
>JBQCFU010000217.1:0-6994 GCA_051958775.1 Pseudolabrys sp. | reverse complement strand
GCCCGCGCAACACATTGGCATCGCCGATGAACGATGCCACGAACCGATCGCGGGGACGCCCGTAGATCTCTTCCGGCGATCCGATCTGATGGATGCGCCCCTCCGACATCACCGCGATCCGGTCGGACAGGCTCAACGCCTCGCCCTGATCATGGGTGACGAAGATGGTGGTCACACCGAGCTTGCGCTGGATTTCCCGCAACTCGACCTGCATCGAGCCGCGCAGATTTTTGTCCAACGCCGAAAACGGCTCGTCGAGCAGCAACACCCGCGGATTGATCACCAGCGCGCGCGCCAAGGCGACGCGCTGCTGCTGACCGCCGGACAACTGCCGCGGCTTGCGGTCTTCGTAGCCAGACAGTTTCACCAGCGCGAGCGCTTCCTTGACGCGCCGGGCGATCTCCTGCTTGGCGACGCCCCGCATCTTCAGTCCATAACCGACATTGCTCGCCACAGTCATGTGCGGGAACAGCGCGTAATTCTGGAACATCATTCCGATTTCGCGCTTGTAGGTCGGCTGATCGTTGACCAGCCGGTCGTCGACGAGAATCCGCCCGCCGTCCGGCGAGAAGAAGCCCGCGATCAGATTGAGAAGCGTCGTCTTTCCGCAGCCGGAAGGCCCGAGCAGCGTCACGAATTCGCCGCGACGGATGCCGAGCGACACGCCATGCAGCGCGACGACATCGCCGAAGCGTTTCACAACCGAATCGAACTGGACAGCGACTTCATTTTCCGACGGCGACTGATGCGATCCCGAGACCATGCTATCGACCATTTTCAACATTAAGGACCTTACCGAGGCCGAGGAAGTAGTTGGCGAAGGTGAGAAGAGCGGCGGTCGCGACGATGTAGATCACCGACAGTGCCGCCATCGACGGGTCCACATATTCGCGGACATAGTTGTACATCGCGACCGGCAGCGTCTGTGTCGATTGCGATGTCACGAACAGCGAGGCGGTGAACTCGTTGAACGACAGGATCGCCGCGAACATCCAGCCGCTGACCAGACCGGGTATCAGCAGCGGCACCGTCACCGTCGTCAGAACGCGCAACGGCGATGCACCGAGACTGGCCGCAGCAAGCTCGAAGCGGCGATCCAGGTTCTTCAGGGACACGTAAACGCTGCGCAGCACGAACGGCATCACCAGAATGACGTGACACACGATCACGATCGAATAGGTCTGCATCGCGCCGACCTGCGCGGCCAGGATCAGGAATCCCAGCCCCACCGTGAAATGCGGGATGAACAGGGGCGACAGCAGAACCCCTTCGATTAGCTTCTTGAACGGAAACACATAGCGGTCGAGCGCGACGGCGAAACCAGCGCCGATCGCGAGCGCTATCGTCGAGCTCCAGACAGTAACGATCAGACCGTTGCGGAACCCTTCCTGAAAGTCGCGATACGAAAGCGCATGCCAGAACCAGCGCCACGACAGCTTGTCGGGCGGGAACGACAGCAGCGCCTTGTCGTTGAACGCAGCGATCGCGACGACCACCGCCGGCAGAATGAGAAACAGCAGGATGCAGCCGACGACCAGGATGCCGAGGCAGAGCAGCAGCTTCTGATAAGAGCGACCCGGCATCAGTGCGCCTCAATCTTTTCGAGGGGCCTCGCCGCCAGGCGCAACAGCCACAGGACGAACAGGGTCAGCGCGAGGCCGGCCACGCACAAGCTCGCCGCAAACGGGAAGTTGAAGCTCGCAAAACCAAGCTGATAGACGAGATTGGAAATCATGTTGACCCGTCCGCCGCCGATCATCTGCGGCGTGGCGAAAGCGCTGAATGTCCAGGCAAACGCCGTCGTCACGCCGGCGATGACGCCCGGCATCGACAGCGGCAGCGTCACCGTCAGAAACGCGCGGATCGGCCCCGCCCCCAGGCTTTCCGCCGCTTTGGCGTAGGCGCGATCGATATGCGACAGCGCCGCCGCCAGCATGATCACCATCACCGGCAAGGTGACGTGAATGAGCGCCAAAACGACGCCGAAGCGCGTGAACATCAACTGCAGCGGACGATCGATCAGCCCGATCTTCAGCAGGATCGAGTTGATGAAGCCATTGTTGCCGAGAACGATGATCCACGAATAGGTGCGCACGACCTCGCCCAGAAACAGCGGGGTGACGACGAGGATCATCAGCACCGATTTGACGAAGCTGTTCTGCGAATGGACGAGCGCATAAGCCAACGGATAGCCGACCAGCAGCGTAAAGAACGCCGTCAGAAAGCAGATCCAGACCGTGTCGATGAAGACCCAGGCATAGAGCGGCTTTTGCAAAGCGACATAGTTGGCGAGCGTGAAGCCACCGGGCTCCAGCGAGCCCGGAATGAAGGTTCGGAAACTGAACTGCAGCACAGCGGCCATCGCAATCGCGAACGCGATCGCACAGAGAGCCGCCGGCGTGACGAAACTGCGGAGAAAGGGCTGTTGGTTCACGAGCATCAATGGTGACCCGGGCGAACCCGGATCACCATTTCCCGATTGGGTTTAGTTCATGATGTTTTCGGTGAACCACTTGCGCCATTCCGGCGTCTTTTCCGCGCGGAGCTTGGCGTCCGAATTGATCTGCTGCTTCCACTGCTCGGCGGTGGTGAAGACGCCGGGAAGCTTCGCGATCTCCGGATCGAGCTTCGCGTTCAACACGGCCGGGCTGCCCTTCTTGATCTTGGCGATTTCCGCCTGCACGTCCGGATCGTACAGCGTGTTGATGAATTTGTAGGCAGCGTCCTGCTTCTTCGTTCCGCTCATGATCGCGACGGTGTCGATGCCGAGCACGCCGCCTTCCTTCGGAATCGCGAGCTTGATCGGAACGCCCTGACCGATCATGTAATACGCGTTCATCGACAGAACGACCTGTACCGGCGTCTCGCCGCTGGCGAGCAGTTGCTGGCTGTTGGCGTCGTTGGTGTAGAACGCCTTGAAGTTGGGCTTCAGTTCCTTGAGCTTGGCCTGACCCTTTTCCCAGTGCGCTGCGTCACCGCCGGACAGCAGGGCCGACACGACGATCAGATGGCTCGGGTCGAAGTCGGGAGCCGCCAGCTTGCCCTTCAGCGCCGGATTCCACAGATCGTTCCAGCTCTCGAATTTCACGTCTTTCAGCAAATCCGGGCGATAGCCGATCGTGTAGATATACGCCCAGCTTCCGAGGTGATACGGGCTGATCCGGGCCTCATTCGCCAGATTCTTCGCATTCGGAATCTTGCTCAGATCGAGCTTCTCGAACAGGCCGTCATTCACATACAGCCAGCCGACATGCGACGTCGTGAAGGTAATGTCGCTTTCCGGGTTGGACTTGGTGAGCTTCGCTTTGTTCAACCGGTCGATGGTGCCGCCGGTCACAAATTCGACCGCGATGCCGGTGTCCTTGGTGAATTTCTTCGCGGCTGTCTCCGCGATCAGGTCGCGCCAGCTTCCACCCCAACTGCTGACGACGATCTTGTCCTGCGCATGGGCCGGAGCGCCCAGCAGCAAGACCGCAAGAATCAACAGTATTCGTTGCATGTTATTCCCCTTGTTAAGCGCACCCTAGTCGCGGCCATTCTTTGCAAGCCGCATGCCAGCGGTTAGGCCGGATCGTTGTCCGGCGCCCGCCTTGTCGACAAATACTACCACTATTGCATACGATTGCCAGTGTTATGTATTGTGCGATCCGGCGTCTTTTTCCGGAAAAACCAGCGTCCAGCCGATGAAACCGTGCACTTTTGACTATTTCCTCGCCGACTCCGTGGATCATGCCTGCGCGCTGCTGGCCGAACACGGCGACGCGGCCCGGCTGATCGCCGGGGGCCAAAGTCTCATCCCGATGATGAATTTGAGGCTGGCTCGTCCCGCCATTTTGGTCGACATCGGCCGCCTGCCGCTCAACACGATCAGTGTTGGTGACGGCGTGGTGAGCGTCGGCGCACTCACCCGCCATTGCTCGTTGATCGAGAATGCCGAGTTGCGGTCGATTGCACCAATCTTCGCCGAAACCGCACACAACATTTCGCATCCGACCATCAGGCGGCGCGGGACATCCGGCGGCAGCGTCGCGCATGCCGATCCGACGGCGGAAATTCCCGCTCTCCTCACGCTGCTCGATGGCCATGTCGACGCGGTGTCGACATCCGGCAAGCGCCAGGTCGCGGCAAAAGACCTTTTCCGCGGCGCGTTCAGCACATCATTGAAGCCGGCTGAAATGATATCGGCGCTGCATTACCGGCTGCCAAAAGGGCCGTGGGGCGCAGCCTTCATCGAACTCGCGGAACGCTCCGGCGATTTCGCGATCAGCGCCGTCGGCGCGGTGATCGAGCGGAAGGGCGAAGACGTCGAGGCGGCACGCATCGTGCTGCTCGGCGCCGACTCGCTGCCGGTGCGCGCCGAGACGATCGAAAAAAGCCTGATCGGCAAACGCCTGTCGGAGCAGAGCGCTGACGAAGCCGGAAAGGCCGTCGCCGGCGCCTACAAATGCTACGGCGACATCCGGGCCTCCGCCGAATATCGCCGTCACCTGCTGGGAGAATTCACCCGCCGTGCGTTGCTGAGCGCTTACGACAGAGCTGGAACGAGTCGATGAAAGAAATCGTTTTAACCGTCAACAACCAGACCAAGACGCTGAGCGTCGAACCGCGGCGGCTTCTGGCCGATGTGCTGCGGCACGAATTCGGCTGCTACGGCGTCCATTTCGGATGCTCGCACGGCGCCTGCGGCTGCTGCACAGTTCATGTCGATGGCGATCCGCGTCTCTCCTGTCTCGCCTTTGCCGTGCAGTGCGACGGCATGTCGATCACGACGATCGAGGGGCTGGCAACGGAAGAAGAACTGCATCCGCTGCAGAAGGCCTTCATCGAAGAGCACGGGTTGCAATGCGGCTTCTGTACGCCGGGTTTCATCATGGCTCTGGAGCCTTTCGTCCAACGTGGCGGCGAACCGACCGAAGAAGAAATCCGCGAAGCCATGTCCGGGAATATCTGCCGGTGCACCGGCTACCAGGGAATCGTCGCGGCCGTGCGGCGCGCAATCGCTGAAAAAGGTGGCAAGCATGCTTGAACGTCTCCCCGAGCAGCCCCGCTACATCGGCGCGCGCATCACCCGGCTGGAAGACCCGCGCCTCGTGCAGGGTCAGGGCCGCTATGTGGACGATCTGGTTCTGCCCGGCATGCTGCATGCGCGGCTGGTGCGGTCGGAGCTGGCGCACGGCAAGATCACAAGCATCGACCTTTCGGCTCTGCGGGAGACATTCCCTTCAGCGCAGGTCTTTACCGGCGAAGATATCGGCACGCTCGCGATCCGAGCGGCCGCCGATCTGCCGGGCGTGCAGAAATTCGCGCAGCCGATCCTGGCGCAGGAGCGCGTGCGGTTCGTCGGCGAGCCGGTCGCAGCCGTCCTTCTCGATGACGCCTATGCCGTCGAAGACGCGGCGGAGCTTGTGTTTGTCGACTACGAACCGCTGCCGGTCGTCGCCAGCATCGAAACTGCGATCGCCGCGGACGCGCCGCGCCTGTTCGACGGATGGCGCAACAACCTGTTCGTCGAACAGACCCGCAAGGGCGGCGATCTCGAGGCCGCGCGCGCGGCCGCGAAACACGTGGTCCGGCGAACCTATCGCAATCAGCGACAGGCCGGCGTTCCGTTGGAAACGCGCGGCGCGATCGCCGCGCTCGACCCTACCGGCCGAATCCTGACCGTTTGGTCGTCGACGCAAATCCCTCACCTGCTCCGCACCTATCTGTCGGAGGAACTGGGATGGCCCGAAAACCGGATCAACGTCATCGCGCCCGAGGTCGGCGGCGGTTTCGGCGTGAAGGGCCACGTGTTCGCTGAAGAAGTGTTGGTGGCGTGGCTCGCCATCCGCACCAGGAAACCGGTGAAATGGATCGAGGATCGCCGCGAGCATCTCATCGCGAGCATCCATGCGCGCGAACACGTCCACACACTCGAAGCCTATGTCGACGCGGACGGAAAGGTGCTCGGCCTCAAGGCCGACATTACGGTCGATGTCGTCGCCTATTCGGTGTGGCCGTTCACCGCCGGCAGCGATCCCGGCATGGTCGCGAAGGTGCTACCGGGTCCCTACCACCTCGAAGGATATGAAGCGACCTATCGCGGCGTCGCGACCAATAAATGCCCGATCGGGACCTATCGCGGCGTCGGCCGGCCGGGCGCGGTGTTCTCCCAGGAATTGCTGATGGATGAAATCGCCATCGAACTGGGGCTCGACCCCCTCACGGTGCGCGAGCGCAATCTCATCCGCAGCTTCCCTTACAAGAACGTGCTCGGCTTCACCTATGATGAAGGCTCCTATGCGGAGAGCCTGTCGAAAATAAAGGAGCTGCTGGCACCAGACGTCGAGAAGGCCAAGCAGAGCCGGGACTCGTCGATCCGTACCGGAGTCGGAATCTCATTGTTTCTTGAGCAAACCGCTCACGGTACGCCGGATTTCATCAAGCGTCGCTCGCCGATCGAGACCGGATACGAGTCGGCCAAGGTCGAGATGCATCCCGACGGGCGCGTCACCGTCGATTCCGGCATGCAGAGCCACGGCCAGGGCCATGAGACGACCATGGCGCAGCTCGTCGCGGAGCAGCTCGGCATCCCGCCCGAAGATGTTCTCGTGCGGCACGGAAACACGATGACGTCCCCCTATTCCGTCGGAACATGGGGCAGCCGCGGCATCACGCTCGGCGGCGGCGCAGCCTATCGCGCGTCCGGCATTATCCGGACAAAGCTGATCGCCATCGCCGCGCAACACCTGCAGGCCAATCCGTCGGAGATCGAGCTGGTGGACCGGCAAGCCCGCATCGCCGCCGATCCGCAACGCCACATCGCCATCGCGACGCTCGCCCGCTGGGCACAGCGGAATGTGGAAAACATTCCGGCCGGCATGGAGCCCGGCCTGATCGCAACGTCCTTCGTCGATGGCCCTGCCGATGGCGCTTATACCAATGCGGTGCATGGCGCCGTCGTCGAGATCGACATGAAAACCGGCGCGATCAAGCTGAAGCGTTTTGTCGTCGT
>JBQCFU010000216.1:0-2265 GCA_051958775.1 Pseudolabrys sp. | reverse complement strand
GGCTCAGGCCTTGTATGCTTCGCCGGCGACCTCGGCGGCATCGAGCGCAGCACCGAGCCGTTGTTCGTCGCCGAAATATTTCGCGCGCTCCCAGAACTTCGGACGTCCGATGCCGGTCGAGCGATGGCGGCCGATGAGGTTACCCTTCTCGTCTTCGCCGACAACGTCGTAGACGAACAGATCCTGGGTGATGATGGTATCGCCTTCCATCCCCACCACCTCGGTGATGTGGGTGATGCGGCGGGAGCCGTCGCGCAGGCGCGCCGCCTGAACGACGATATCGATCGATGCGACGATCATCTCGCGGATGGTGCGCGAAGGCAGCGCATAGCCGCCCATGGTGATCATCGATTCGATACGGGACAGCGCTTCGCGCGGCGAGTTCGCGTGCAGCGTACCCATGGAGCCGTCGTGACCGGTGTTCATGGCCTGTAGCAAGTCGAAGGCTTCGGGGCCGCGGACTTCGCCGACGATGATCCGTTCCGGGCGCATACGCAGGCAGTTCTTGACCAGATCGCGCATAGTCACCTGGCCTTCGCCCTCGAGATTCGGCGGCCGGGTTTCCAGGCGAACAACATGCGGCTGCTGCAACTGGAGTTCCGCCGCGTCCTCGCAGGTGATGATGCGCTCGGTACTGTCGATATACTGCGTCAGACAGTTCAGCAGCGTCGTCTTGCCGGAGCCGGTGCCGCCGGAAACGAGGGTATTGATACGGCAGCGGCCGATGACCTGCAGGATGGTCGCGCCATCCGGCGTGATCGTGCCGAATTTCGTGAGCTGATCGAGCGTCAGCTTGTCTTTCTTGAATTTGCGGATCGTCAGTGCCGGGCCGTCGATCGAGAGCGGCGGGGCGATAACGTTGACGCGGGAGCCGTCCGGCAAGCGCGCGTCGCAGATCGGCGAGGATTCGTCGACACGCCGGCCGATCTGGCTGACGATGCGCTGACAGATATTGAGAAGCTGCTGGTTGTCGCGAAACCGGATTCCGGTCTTCTGGATTTTGCCGGCGACTTCGATGTAGACCGTGCCCGACCCGTTGACCATGATGTCGGCAATGTCGTCGCGTGCCAGCAAAGGCTCCAGCGGACCAAATCCGAGCACGTCATTGCAGATGTCGTCGAGCAATTCTTCCTGCTCGGCGATCGACATCACGATGTTCTTGATCGCGATGATCTCGTTGACGATGTCGCGGATTTCCTCGCGTGCGGATTCCGGATCGAGGCGGGCGAGCTGCGTCAGGTCGATTGCTTCGATCAGCGCGCCGAAGACGGCGCCCTTGGTCTCATAATAGGATTCCGAGCGGCGGGAATCGACTGCGCTCGGGACGGCAGCCCGCGCCGGCGCCGTCGGCGCCGTCACGATCGCCGCGCCAAGACCTTCCGACGACAGCGGCGTGCGGCCACTGGTCATGCCGCTGTTCACGCCGGCGCTGATGGCGACCGCAGGCGCAGCCGGCGCGAGCGGCGGCGCAGCAACAGGCGCAACACCCGGAGTAGACGGGGCTGTGGGTCGAAGATCGTTGTTGCTGCGCTTACCGAACACGTCCGGACGTCCTTAGCCCTGTCTTTGCATCTTTGTCGTCATGCGCCGTGGCATCACGCCTGTTTGCGCCGCAATTTGCGCAGCAACGGAGACAACAGGCTGCTGCGCGATTTCTTGGCTTCCGCTCGACCGGTCATCACCTGAGCGACCGAACGGAACATTTCCGACGCCTTATGGCTGGCGGAGACCTCCGAGATCATCTGACCGTTGTTGGCGGCGGTGCCGAACATCTGCGGGTCAAACGGAATGATGGCCAGTGGCTCGTCTTCAAGCGCCTTGGCGAATTCGTTCGGCTTGATTTCCGGCCGTTTCGGCACGCCGACCTGGTTGAGGCAATAGTAGGGTCGGCGGTCGTTGGGCCGCGAACCGCGCATCATGTCCATCAGGTTCTTGGCGTTGCGCAGATTCGCGAGATCGGGCGCAGCAACCACCAGAATGTCGTCGGCGCTGGTGAGAAGGCGTCGCGTCCATCCGGTCCACTGATGCGGGACATCGAGCACGATGCACGGCACATTGGAGCGCAGCGAATCGAGGATGCCGTCGAACGCTTCCGCGCCGAAGTCGTAAACACGGTCCAGCGTCGCCGGCGCCGCCAGCAGGCTGAGGTGATCGGTGCATTTCGACAAAAGACGGTCGACGAAATTCGTGTCGATGCGGTCCGGCGAGAACACCGCGTCGGCGATGCCCTGCGGCGGATCCTGATTGTAATCCAGACCGGCGGTG
>JBQCFU010000215.1:0-9386 GCA_051958775.1 Pseudolabrys sp. | reverse complement strand
CAGTAAGTCGCAGAGTGGCGCGCGCAGACATGGCGCGCGGAAACACCGCAAACGAGAAGAAGACGTTTTGAGAAATCGATTGATGTTTGGACATCATCACACGATCAGCCAGCCAGAACCCGAACGACGAAAACCCGCCTTCCTCAGAAGGACGGGCCATGAAGTCGAAGGGTGGTGCCAATCGCGATGCACATGCGCGTGCCATCGCATACGATGTCACCGTCGTCAATCATGAGATGCGACAGAAAGCCTGTCCTATCACCAGTAGCGGCCGCTCACCGCCACGAGAATGACGAGCACACCGAGCGCGAGATTGATCGCGACGATCTTGCGGATCTGACCAAGCTGGCCGCCGGCTGCCGGCACATCGCTACGATCGAGCGCAGCCTTGAGCCGCTTCCACGGCGCAAAGGTGAGATGCAGATAGAGCAGCATCATGACGATGCCGATGCCCTGCATCAGATTGACGTAGAGCGGCAGATTTTTGAAACCGCCGAACACTAGGAAGACCATCGTATAGCCGCTGATCAGCAACACGACGATGGCAACGCCGACCCAAGGCAGGAAGCTGGCGAATACGCGGCGCCAGAGCGCGAGCCGCGCCGGCGCTTCGAGCGGGCCCGCAGCGGGCCGCAGGATCATATAGGCGAAAGCCATTCCGCCGACCCAGAACATCGCCGCCAGCACATGCAGCGCCAGCAGAGCACCAATCGTCGCCATGATGCACCTCCCGTAAGGGAATTCAGTCGACGCCCAGCTTCTTCTGCAAACTCGTCGACGAAGTCGTGTACTGGAACGTCAGCCGCTTGTCCGGATAGACGTAGCGATGCGCCTTCTGCGCCATCAGCGCGCCTTCGTGGAAGCCGGACAGAATCAGCTTCAGCTTGCCAGGATAGGTGTTGATATCACCGATGGCGAAGATGCCGGGCACGTTGGTTTCGAACGTGCCGGTGTCGACCGGGATCAATTCGTCCTGCATGGCGATGCCCCAGTCGGCGACCGGGCCGAGCTTCATGGTCAGGCCGAAGAACGGCAGGATGGCATCGCAGGCGATGTTGAAGATCGAGCCGTCGGTGCGCTTCACAATGGCCGCGGACACCTGGCCATCCTGCCCTTCAAGCGAGGTCACCTGACCGAGAACCAGGTCGATCTTCCCCTCGCCGACCAGCGCCATCATCTTGTTGACACTGTCGGGCGCGGCGCGGAAGTCCTGGCGGCGATGCAGCAGCGTCAGGTGCGAGGCGATCGGCGCGAGATTGAGCGTCCAGTCGAGCGCACTGTCGCCACCGCCGGCGATCAGGATGCGCTTGCCGCGGAACTGCTCCATCTGGCGCACCGCATAGTGCACCGACTTCGCTTCATAAGCTTCGACGCCGGGGATCGGCGGGCGCTTCGGCTGGAACGAGCCGCCGCCGGCGGCAATCACCAGCACTTTGCACTCGAACACCTGACCGGCATTGGTCGTGACGCGGAACAGCGGATCGCCGATACGCTCGACCTTCTCGACCATTTCGTTGAGATGGAACTGCGGCGAGAACGGCTTGATCTGCTCCATCAGATTATCGACCAGACCCTGCGCCGAAATCTTCGGGAGGCCGGGAATGTCGTAGATCGGCTTTTCCGGATAGAGCTCGGCGCATTGGCCACCGATCTTGTCGAGGATGTCGACGAGATGGGCCTTGATGTCGAGCAGACCGAGTTCGAACACGGCGAACAGGCCCACCGGTCCTGCACCAACAATCACAACATCGGTCTTGATCACGTCCGTCATCGCGTCACGCATCCGTCAGGCTGTTATTACGCTTGCCGATCGGGGGTGGCGACCTTCAGGCCGTCCAGTTCGGCGGTAATCTTGATCTGGCACGACAGCCGCGAGTTCGGCCGGACGTCATAGCCGAAATCGAGCATGTCCTCTTCCATCGGGCTCGGGCCGCCGACCTTCTCGCGCCACTCCTCATCCACGTAGACGTGGCAGGTGGCGCAAGAGCAGGCACCGCCGCACTCCGCCTCGATTTCCGGGATATTGTTCTTGATGGCGGTCTCCATCACGGTGGCGCCGATTTCGCCATCGACCGTGCGGGAGGTGCCCTGGGAGTCGGTAAACGTGATGTTGGGCATGAAAACTGGGCTGCTGAGGGGAACAGAAATGCTGGAGACGGCCCCCTATATCGGCTCGGGCCGCCGGAGGCCAGTCGATTCACTTTAAGCTTAAAATGATTGCAGATGAGCCGCAATGGCGGCTTCCGCCGCGATAAGCGCCGTATCGAGATCCTCTACGGCCCCGGCCCCGCCCTGTTCCACCCGCTCGGCTGCGATCGCGACCCGGCCCGCGCCGACCCCCCGGGCCGCCCCTTTGATGCTGTGGATGGCGAGGGCATCGGGCGTGCCCTCGGCAAGCTGCGCCCGGAGCGTCTGGATTTGGACCAGGAACAGCCGCAAGACCTCATCCTGCAACCCACGGTCGCCGAAGGTCATGGCCCGTAGATGGGTCAGATCGAGCGTTTCGGGTTGAATAGCCCTGTCCATGGCACGGAGCTAACCATGCTGGGCTTAAGGTTTTCGCTAAACCCTGCACGCTGCACACAGCGCCGAAAGACTATGGTTAACGGCGCCGTTAAGGATGATTAAAGAGACCTTACCAGGTCCGGTTTTCAATATTCTGCCAAACCGGTAAATTGGTTTACGCGGCAGCGGGTTGTGGCCGAAACCTCCGTTGTCGTCGTAAGACGGTCACTTGCATGACCGGTCGCGACACGCTCGCGGCCGAACCGTTCTGTCGGCGTTCAGTGAAGTGAGACGAGTCCATGGCGAACCAACCGATCAAGGCTGACCCCACCGAAGCAGCCTTGTCTGCGATCGCGGAAGCGATCAACGCACGCGATGCGGAAACCCGCAACGCACCGCCATCAGAACCGCCCGCCTCACCTGTCGTCGCCGATCTGTTTCACGATCAGCCTGACAGCGCCGACTGGACCAAGGATGGCCCGCCGGTCAAGCGTGCCGCCAATGATGACCGCGCCGCTATGGGCGCGATGCTGCATGCGCTGCAAAACCGCACCCGCCGCACCGCCTATGTGGTAGCGAGCGTGTTCGCGGCGCTGTGGCTTGTCGGCGGCGGCGCCATCGCCTGGCTCTACCGCGGCGAAATCGCCACTCTGCTCGCCGAACCGGGCGCCGGCCTTGTGCCGTGGCTCGCGATCGGCGCCGGCTTCCTCATTCCCGTCTTCTTTGCCTACGCCATCGCCCACATGCTCGCGCGCGCCGCGGATCTGCGGCTAATCGCGCAGACCATGGCGGAAGTGGCGATGCGGCTTGCCGAACCGGAAGTCGCGGCCAAGGAATCCGTTGTCACCGTCGGTCACGCCATCCGCCGCGAAGTCGCCGCCATGGGCGACGGCGTCGAACGGGCGCTTGCGCGCGCCGCCGAACTCGAAGCGCTCGTTCACAACGAAGTCGCGGCGCTGGAGCGCGCCTATAACGACAACGAAGTGCGCATCCGCGTGCTGCTGACCGAACTCTCCGCACAGCGCGACCAACTGGTCGTGCAGGCGGAAAAGGTCCGCACCACCATTTCCAGCACGCACCAGACGATCAGCCAGGATCTCAACTCGATCGGCGACGTGGTCGCCGAGAAGGTCAACGACGTGGCGCAGCGGATCACCCGTACGCTGACGGAAAAAGGCGAGCACATCACGCTCGCGCTCGGCCACGCCGGCGACAGCATGATCGACGCGCTCGGCGAACGCGGCGGCAACCTGCTCGACCGGCTGGAAAGCACCAGCGAGAAGACCTCGGGCGCGATCCGCCAGGCTACCGACCAACTCACCGGCAGCCTTGATTTCAAGACCGACAAGGTTCGCTCGGATTTCAACGACATCGCCACCAACGTCCAGCAGCTCATGACCAGCCGGATGGAACAGGCCGCGCAGAACTTCGCGCAGCAGTCCACCGGCATGATCGACCTGATGGCGGCCCGCTCGCAGGAAATGAGCGAGTCGATCACGCAGGCCGGCACCCGCACCGCTCAGGACATCACCGGCCGTATCGACGAGATCAAGTCGTCGCTCCAGTCGGCCGGCGAGTCGCTTGTGCTCGATCTCAATCTGCGCGGCGGCGACGTCGTATCGAAGATCGAGCAGACCGGCAGCCGCGTCACCGAGACCATCCTCACCCGCGGCGGTGCGGCGGCGGAAACCTTTACGCAGAACGCCGAGAAGCTGGCCGGCCTGATGGAAGAGCGCAGCGGCGCCATCAGCTCGATGCTGATGGAGCGCCAGCAGGCGTTCGAGTCCACGTTCAAGCAGCACGGCTCGGTGCTGAGCGACAAGATCTCGCGTGATACCGCCATGCTCGGCACGCTGATCTCGCGCAACATCGCCGAGTTCGACAGCACGGTGAAAACCTACGGCGGCGAGCTGCTGCAGCGCCTGTCCGACCGCACCGGCGAAGTCACCGATGCGATGCGCACCTATGTCGACAGCTTCGATAGCCGAGTCGGCGCCAAGACCACCGAGGTCGAGAGCACCCTCGACAATCGCCTCGCCCAGTTCGAAACCACCATGGGTAACCGCGTGCTCAACATCGCCACCACCCTCGCCGAAGGCGGCAAGGAAGTGGTCGGCGCGCTCGACCGCCGCATCGGCGAGATCGGCAATCTCATCGACCAGCGCGGCAATGAAGTTTCGGCGAAGCTCGGCTCGCGCATGACCGAGATCGACCAGACCTTGGGCGGCCGCGCTCAGGACGTCGCCAACACGCTCGACCAGCGCATCGGCCGATTCGAGGAATTGCTGGTCGGCCGCGCCGAAACCGTCACCAACCAGATCGAGACCCGCACCAAGGCGGCTGCAGAAGCCCTGCACACTCGCATGGAGCAGCTCGCGCAGTCGATCAAGAGCAACGCCAGCGAAGCGGAGAAGTCGCTCAGCCAGCTCACCCTCACCACCACGGAAGCGCTGCGCGGCAACGCCACCGAGGTCGAGCACACCCTGCGCAATGTCAGCGCCGAGGTGGCGCGCAGCTTCACCGGCAAGGCGGACGAGATCGCCGAGACGGTCAGCTCCCGCACCCGCGAGATGAGCGACCTGCTCAGCGAGAAGAGCGGCGCGGTGATCGCTGCGCTCACCGAGAAGGGCTCGTCCTTCGCCGGCGAAATCTCCCGTGCGAGCGAGATCGCCGTACAGTCGATCGAGGACAAGGCGGCGACCTTTTCCCGCACCATCGCCGCCAATGGCGATCAGGTTGCGCGCAACATTACGCTGGCCGGCGAAGCCGCTGCGGAATCGGTACAGCGCACCCTCTCCACCTTGCAGGATGCCTCGCACTCGGCGATCGAGCAGTCGCGCCAGACCGCACAGGAAGCTGCCGAATCCGTCCAGCGCAGCCTCTCAACCCTGCAGGACGCTTCGAACTCGGCGATCGAACAATCGCGACAGACCGCACAGCAGACCGTCAACGAACTGCTCGAAACCCACGGTATGCTGCGCACCGACACGACCGGCCTGTTCGAGCGCCTGCGCGAAGCCAATCTCCTGCTGCAGGAGGTGCTGAGCGGTTCGCACGAGAACATCAACACGCTCGAACATACGATGATGACGCGCGTCGCCGACTTCGTTGCGGCGATGACCGAGGTCAGCAAGACCCACGGCGCCGTCAATGCGCGCATGGAAGACAGCGTCAGCGGCTTCCGCGATCTCAGCGCCCGCGTCGTCACCGACCTTAGCCAGATTTCGGCTCAGTTCGAGAACCACGGCCGCACGCTCGCCGACGCCGTCAATCTGGTCGGCATCAGCAACGAGCGCGCAGCCGAATTCGTCGAGGCGCGCAGCGGCACGCTCGATCAACTCGTCTCGGCGCTCGATGCCCGCACCGGCGATCTCGACGATCGTCTGCAGCGGTTCCAGGGCCTGCTCGACCAGTCGCTCGAAGCGGCATCGGGCCGCGCCCGCGACATCGCCCGGATCATCGCCGACAGCAGCAGCGAAGGCACGCGGACGCTCTCCGATCAGTTTGAGCAGGCGCGCGACGCCACCGAAGAGCAGTTCCACCGCATCCGTAGCTCGACGGAAGAGCAGCTCAACCGCATCCGTGCTTCGGCCGAGGAACAGTTCGCTCGGATGCGCGCCTCCACCTCCGAGGAAGGACAGCGCACGGCCGATACCATGCGCGAGGTCTATGAGCAGGTCGCAGGTAATACCGAGGCGATATTCGCGGAAGCGAACGAACGGTTCGCCGAAGCAGTGCGCAGCATGAAGCAGATGACCAACGAAATGCAGCGCGAACTCGAAACGACGCGGGCCGAACTGCGCCGCGGCGTGCTTGAGCTGCCGCAGGAGGCGTCTGAAAGCGCGTCGCAGATGCGCCGCGTGATCGTCGACCAGATCGAAGCGCTGGCTGAGCTCAACCGCATCGTTGCCCGTCACGGCCGCTCCCTCGACAGCGTCGAGCCGCAGCCGCGCCGCGTGCAGGAACAGGTCGCGGCCGTCACGCGGCGCGTTGAAGCACCGCGTCCGGCGATGCGCGCTCCTGAACCGCAACCCGCCCCGCGGCAGGAACAGCGCCAGGAGCAGCGCCAGGAACAGCGCGCTGAGCGCATCGAGCGAACGGCAGAGCCGGCTCCGAGCTATCAGGCGCCACCCTCCTCGACCTTCGCGCCGCGCCGCAACGAGCCGGCCGCACCGATCAATACCGGCAACGGCAACAAGGGCTGGCTCACCGATCTGCTTAGCCGCGCCTCGCGGGAGGAAAATGAACCCGCCTCGCTGCGCGGCCCGGCGCGCCGCGAAGCGCCGCGGTCCGACTTCAATAACAACGACGAGCGCCAACCGCGCCACAGCATCGAATCGCTCGACTCCCTGTCGGTCGACATCGCGCGGATGATCGACCACGAGGCGGCGATCGACCTGTGGGATCGCTACAAGCGCGGCGAACGCAACGTCTTCACCCGGCGTCTCTATACGCTCCAGGGCCAGAAGGCGTTCGACGAAATCCGTGCCAAGTACCGCGAGAGCCGTGAGTTCAAGCAGACGGTCGATCGCTACATCGCCGAATTCGAGCAACTGCTCGACGAGGTGTCGCGCGACGACCGCGGCCAGGTGGTCGCCCGTACCTATCTCACCTCGGAAACCGGCAAGGTCTATACGATGCTGGCGCATGCCGCCGGCCGCTTCGAATAAACTAAGCGGAATGTGAATGAAAAACGGGCGCCCTAGGGCGCCCGTTTTGTTTTGGGATCGCGCTGGAGCGCGTCAGATTACGCGCGTCGTCCAGAGCACCAGTTGCACCACCGCGCGATTGAACGCGTCGTTGAGCGCGGCCACAGCGGCCGGCCCTTCAGTACTGTCGGTCTGCACACTCACCTTGAACACCCGCGCGGCGCGGATGCGTCCGCTGCGGTCTCCGACGATCTTCGCGGCGATTTCGATGTCGGCGGTGTTGCTGTCGGCGGAAATCTGGAACGCGCGCACGTCGATCAGGAGTTGATAATCGGCAACCAGCCGCTCACCCGGCCTGCCGACCGCGCGCAGCCGGTGCCCGTTCTCGAACGATTGAATGATGCGGGCCTGGAGCAGCTTCGGCAGCCGGTCTTCCCACTGCGCATTGGCAAGCTGCTCGGTCTGACCGTTGGCGAGGCGAACCATGATGCGATCGCTGTCGAGTAGAGCGAGCGCCGATGGCTCCGCAACGATGAGTTGACCCCGGATCGGGCCGACGGGGCGCGGGAACGACTGCACCGCCATGAGCTCATAGGTCGGCGGCGGCGCCTTGGAGCCGATTCCTCCGGAGCACCCGACGAGCGACGTCGCCAATAACGCCACGCCCGCGACGAGCGCGGCGCGCCTATAGCCGGGGAACTGCCCCATCGCCTCTGCCAACCTCACGACCGACAACCAGCCCGCGTAATACCAGTTCCCGCGACCCACCGCGAGTCACTCAGATTTCTTTAGATGGGGAACACAAACCAACGCAATCATTCCCGGCGTATCGGCCAGAGCCATTCCCGCACGCCTGATTCTCCGTCCCATTCTAGGACGCCGCCATCGCACCCACAGCCGCCCCAGGGCGTTATCCCGCGCTGAAAATACAAGGAATTTCAGTCGACTAGCGCATGGCTCCGAAAAGTGGGAACCGGTTTCCGGAGAAAATCATACGCAATGCCCGATCAGCGGCGGCCGCTATATTCAGGCACGCTGCGGTTCTCGCCCCCGAACAGCACCCGGCTCGGGTTCCGGTCGAGATTGCGGATGGTACGTTCGAGTTCGCCGAGCGTTCGGCGCGCGTCGGTCGACAGCGATTCGATTTCGCGCGATCCGGTTGCGGAGAAACGGTTGATCCCGCTCGAAATGTCGGCCGTCCGCTTGTCGAGATTGTCGGACAAGGTCTTGAGCGATTGCGCCGCTTCGGTGAAGGAGCGCGCAGCGGCACCGATGTCCCCGCCCTTGCCGTCCTTGCCCCCGGTCAGCGTCTCGATGCCGGCCAGCACGCTGTCGATCCGGTCGGAATTGCGCGCCAGCGCCGCCGAGAACGTGTCGATGTTGGCGAGCGCATCGTGGAAGTTCTTTTCGTTGTCGGCGATCAGCTTGTCGACCCGGCGCAGCACGTCGCGCGCCGCCTGCGTGACGTCCTGCGTCGCCGAGCGGTCGGCGACCAGCACCGGCGGATTGTCCTTGCTGCCGGTGAGCGGCGGCTTGGAGGCATCGCCCCCCGAGAGCGCCACGGCAGCGATGCCGGTCAGGCCCTGGAATTCGAGACCAACGCGGGTGTCGTCCCGGATCGGCGCATTCCGGTCGACCGAAATGGTCGCCAGCACGCGCTCGGTCTTGTCCGGCACAAGCTGCAGCGCCGTCACCTCGCCGATGCGGATGCCGTTGAACATCACCGCGGAGCCGGTGCGCAGGCCCGAGACCGAGCTGTCGAACACGATGCGGAACGTGGCGCGCTCGGCGACACCGCCGAGGTTCTGGAACCAGTAGACGAAACCGAAAATGCCGACGATCACCGCCAGGGTGAAGAAGCCGATCAGGGTGTAAGACGCCTTCGTTTCCATCGCCAACTCCGCAGCCCGTTCAGGCCGACCGCCGCCGCGCTGCATGCGCCCGCGAGCGCTTGCCGCTGAAATATTCCTTCACCCAGGGATGGTCGGACGCGAGCATCGTCTCCATCGGCCCGTCCACGAGGATCTTGCCGTCACCGATCACGGCGATGCGGTCGCACACGGTGTGCAGGCTGTCCAGGTCATGGGTTACCATGAAAACCGTAAGGCCCAAAGTGCGCTGCAATGTGGCGATCAGTTCGTCGAAATCGCCCGCGCCGATCGGGTCGAGGCCCGAGGTCGGCTCGTCCAGGAACACGATTTCCGGATCAAGCGCCAAGGCCCGCGCTAGAGC
>JBQCFU010000214.1:0-4479 GCA_051958775.1 Pseudolabrys sp. | reverse complement strand
GGACACAAGGTCGATACCGCGAATTCGTGGCGCAAGGTCAAGGACATCGAGGTGCAGTCGCCGACCAAGGCGATGATGCTGTTCAACTCGCCGGCTCCGACCGCGCCGCAATGGATGGCGTTTCTCGGCAGCTACATGGTTTCCAAGAAATACTTTGATTCCGCCGGCGTCGAGGCGGCTGCGCAGAAGCCGGTCGGCACCGGCGCGTACAAGCTCGTCGATTATCAGCTCAATTCGCGCATCGTGCTGGAGCGCAACGATGCCTATTGGGGACCGAAGCCGAAGATCAAACGCATTACCTTCGAGATCATCAAGGACCCGTCCGCGCGCGTTGCTGCGATCCAGTCCGGACAGATCGATCTCACAGTCAACGTGCCGGTCCGCGAGGTCGCGCGCCTCGACAAGACGCCGGGTCTTGCGGCGGAGCTGAACCCGATGACGCGGATCATCCTGATCCAGTGCCGCAATGATCTCGGCTTTGCCGACGACAATGTTCGGTTGGCGGCGCATCACGCCATCGACAAGGCGGCGCTGTCCAAGGCGTTTTATGGCGGCGCCGCGGTGCCGCTGTCCGTCGTCGCGACACCCGGCACGGCGGCCGATCTTCCTGACTTCAAGTTTGCTTATGATCCGAAGCTCGCCACCGAACTGCTGGCGAAGTCCGGGTTCAGTCCGTCGAAGCCCGCGACCATCAAATTCGCCACGACCAACGGACAGTTTCCCAGCGATTTCGATATCGCGCGTGCCATCCAGCAGATGTGGAAAAAGGTCGGGATCGATGCCACGATCGAGACGATCGAATACGCCAAATATTTCGAGCTCAATCGCGGATCGAAACTGCCGGAAGCGACGCTCTATAGTTGGGATAACGCCACCGGCGATCCGGAAATCTTTGCCGGCTATCTGCTGAACCCGAAGTTGCCGTTTTCAGCCTGGAAGGGGCAGGAGGTCGGCGACAAGATGTTTCCGTTGTTCAACATTGCCGATGATCAGAAGCGCATCACCGGCTGGCGCGACCTGAACAAGTTCGTGATCGAGAAGGGGGCGACGATCCCGCTGCTGCAAAGCGTGCAGACGGTCGTGCATAAAAAGGCGCTATCGTACGTGAAATACGAGAATGGCTGGATCCTTGCGGACAAGATGGCCTGGTCCTGAAAGATCGGGTCTGATGGGAGATCGTGTCGGAATGGCAGCGGACTTTCCGTGAGAGCGGCAGAATAATCCCCGGAAGCGGGACGGGAGCTGTCGCATGAGCGAAATCCTCTTCCTGGTGGTCCGGCGGATGATGATTTCCGTCGTGATCCTCGTCATCGTTTCCGCGCTGCTGTTCTGTGCCTTGCGGCTGCTGCCGGTCGATCCGGCGGCGATGTCGATGCCGCCGAATGCCACGCTCGCTGAAATCGAAGCAAAGCGGCAGGAGATGGGCCTCCATCTTCCGCTTCCGCAACAATATGCGATCTGGTTCAAACAGGCGCTGCATGGCGATTTCGGTACCTCGATCCAGTTTCGCCGCAGCGTGGGACCGCTCGTCGCCGCGTCGTTACCGGCCACCATCGAGCTTGCGCTCTGCGCCATGGTGATCGCCTCGATCCTCGGTATCGGCGGCGGGCTGCTGTTGTTCTATGTGCGTGGAAGCGTCTTCGAGCCCGTCGTCGATCTCGGTTCGATCATGCTGCTGTCGATTCCGGAATTCCTGTGGGCGCTGTTGTTCATTCTGGTATTTGGCGTGCTGCTCGGCGCGCTGCCGTTCACCGGGCGATTGTCGCCGGAATTCCAGCGGCCGGTGCTGACCGGTTTCCTGCTGCTCGATACATTATTACTGGGCCGGCTGGACATGTTCTGGGATGCCGTGAAGCACCTGCTGCTGCCGGCCTTCGCGCTCGGCATCGCCTTTTCGCCGACGATCATGCGCGTGCTTCGCTCCAGCCTGCTTGACGTCTATCAGGAGGATTACATCCAGCAGGCGCGGCTGCGCGGCCAGTCCGAGCGACGTATCCTGCTGCATCACGGCCTCAAGAACGCGATCCTTCCGACCTTGAGCCTGATGGGCGTTCAGTTTGGATTTCTGTTCGGCGGCACGCTACTGGTGGAAGTGATCTACTCCTATCCGGGTCTCGGCAGTCTGATGGTCGATGCCGTGCGCAACGCGGATCTGCCGATCATTCAGACGGTGGGCCTCGCCTATTGCGTCGTTGTGCTGATGATCAACACCATCGTCGATGCCTGCTACGTGATGCTCAACCCGAAACTGAGGGTCGCGTGATGGCGATCCCGAAATGGATGACATCGGCGCGCGTCGTCATCGGATTGACCATCATCGTGCTGGTTTGCATCGTCGCGCTGTTCGCGCCGTGGCTGGCGCCACATGATCCCAACGAGCAGGCGCTGGTCTCCACTTTGTTGCCGCCGGCCTGGATGCCGGGCGGAGAGGCGGATTTCCCGCTCGGCACGGACAGTCTTGGGCGTTGCGTGATGTCGCGGCTGATCTACGGTGCCTGTGTCGCGATGACCGTCGCGATCATTGCCTCGTTCGGGGCGATGATCCTCGGCGGGGTTCTTGCGCATGTCGCCGGTTATTTCGGTGGCAAGGTGGATTGGCTGATCGGGCGGGTGGTCGATATCTGGATGTCGTTCCCGCCGGTGATCCTGGCGCTGATCTTCATGGTCGGTTTGGGAACGGGACTGCGCAACGTGATCCTGTCGATCATCCTGGTGGACTGGACGCGGTTCTGCCGCGTGTTGCGCAGCGAAGTGCTGGTCGTCAGGCGGCGCGATTATGTGACTGCCGCGCGGCTGATCGGGTTTTCCCATTGGCGCACCATCACGCGCGAGATCGTACCGGCGACCACGCCGCTGCTGATCACGCTGATCAGCCTGGAAATGGGCATCGCCGTCATCGTCGAGGCGATCCTGTCGTTTGTCGGGCTGAGCGTGTCGGCGGAGACGCCGGCGTGGGGACAGATGATCGCCGACGCGCGGCTGTCGATCTATCAGTCCTACTGGAATCTGGTTTTTCCGGTCCTTGCGATCTTCGTGACCGGGTTTGCTTTCAATATTCTGGGCGATGGCCTGCGGCGTACACTCGATGTGCGCCTTGCCGAGACACAACGCGCATGAGCCTGCTGGTTGCCCGCGATCTTGCAGTATCGGCGTCGGTCGGCGGGCAGAGCGTCCCGGTCCTGCAAGGTCTGAATTTTTCGCTCGCACCCGGAAAAATTCTCGGTCTGGTCGGCGAATCGGGCGCCGGAAAATCCATGCTCGGGCGAACCGTGGCACAGATGCTGCCGCCCGGCTTTGCCTGCAGCGGCGGCAGTCTTTCGTTCGCCGGTGACGATCTCGTTGCGATGCCTGGCGCCAAGCGACAGGCTTTGCTTGGAAAAGACATCGCCTTCATTCCGCAGGAGCCGCTGTCGGCGCTCAATCCGGTTCTGACCATCGGGCAGCAGATCGGCGAACATCTGGCGCGGCTGGGCATCGCCGGCGCATCGGAGCGGAAAAAGAAAGCGCTCGCGCTGTTTGACAGCGTGCATCTGCCGCATGGCGAGGCGCTGCTGGAACGCTACCCGCACCAGATTTCCGGCGGAATGTGCCAGCGCGTGCTGATTGCGATGGCCTTCGCGGACAAACCGCGGCTGGTGATCGCCGATGAGCCGACGACAGCCCTTGATGTGACGATTCAAGCCCGCATCGTTCAGTTGATCGCGGACATGCAGCAGCGCGACAATACCGCGGTGGTGTTCATCACGCACGATCTGCGGCTGGCGACGCATGTGTGCGACGACATTCTGGTTCTCTATGCGGGGCGGCCGGTCGAATATGGTCCTGCACGTCGCCTGTTCGGCGCTCCGGCGCATCCTTATACGCGGTGCCTGCAACTCGCGAGCCCGCCGATGCGCGGCGAACAGCGGGTGCTGTTGTCGCTTCCCGAACGCATGCCGGGCCTGCGATCCTGGAAAGATCTGACGGGCTGTGCGTTCGCGCCGCGCTGCCCGATCGCGACACCGGAGTGCAGCGCTGCACCGCCGCCCTTCGTCGAAACGGAGCCGGGTCACCGGACAGCCTGTATCCGTCCGGAGGAAACCGGCAGCATCGTTACGCCGCCATTGAATGTGACCGCTACCAGTGGCGAGACTGCGCCTGTTCTGGAGGCGGACGGGCTGGTCAAGACCTTCGCGACCGGCGGACTATTCCATCGCTCGACCTTTTCAGCCGTGCGCGATGTCAGTTTCAGACTCGGTCAGAACGAGTTTCTCGGCGTCGTCGGTGAAAGCGGCAGCGGCAAGACCACGCTCGCCCGCCTACTGGTGGGTCTGGAAAGTTTGTCACACGGCAGTCTGAAGATTGCGGGTGAGATGTCAGGCGCGATGCAGTCGGACCAGAAAGAGCTGCAGCTTGTGTTTCAGGATCCGCAATCCGCGCTCAATCCGCGCCGCCGTGTGGGGAGCATTGTCACCCAGCCTCTGGAAGCCGCAGGCATCG
>JBQCFU010000213.1:0-2561 GCA_051958775.1 Pseudolabrys sp. | reverse complement strand
GAAATCATTTTCGTAATCCTGCTCTCGCGACCTTCTCCGCCGCCCTCTGGCCTTGCCCCGTACAGGGGCGAGGCCGCCGGCGCGCCTTCGCTCGTTTTTACCTTGTCAACGAACGCTGGGGGCTCTAGTGCCTGAGGCGATCGGAGCGTAGCGCAGTCTGGTAGCGCATCTGCTTTGGGAGCAGAGGGTCGCAGGTTCAAATCCTGCCGCTCCGACCAATACTTAGCAGGGGGCGGCCGAGCCCCTACGGGACTTTCTACGGGACTTCGTGAGGCTTCACGCGCGCTGTCGACGACGGCTGTGAGGTTTCCGCCACGGCGGGGTCCCCCAGTCTCCGCAGTTTCGATTGCTCAATCCTGGGAAGCTTCTGCCGGGGCGCGGCCGACCGGGGCAGCACCAGGTATGGGTGCACGGAATATTCCTGAAAATTTATGCGGAGCGGCATGCCCGATCTTGGCAGGCAAAGACGTGGGCACTTCCTTTTATCCCCAGTTCTAATGTTTTTTCTGTTCCCATCTGACTCCAGGTCTTCGGATTAAATCGCTGAATCCAAAGAAAGATTGTTGCTTTATGGCATCGACTTTCTCTTAACATCATAATTTATGATTTAGACTTGATATTACTTGCCGTTCCGGAGGATATTTTTTTCGAAAGCTAAAAAATTTATGGATTAGTTATGAGGTCAACTTCTAGTTTTACCGGAGAAGTGCAAGTTACGATGCGATTAGATCGCGGCGTCGTTTCATAGTCGTCGCGCAATGCCGACTGTTGTTCTCACCGCGAGTTTCGTCCGTTCTGCATCGTGTCCGCCCGATGCAAAGAAGGTCGATTTTTTTGACGGTGGGCAGCGTGGATTTCTGCTCGAAGCACGCTGCTCCGGCGGCAAGACCTACTATCAGCGCTACACGGATGTGCGCGGACGGGCGCGGCAATTCAAGATCGGGCCGGCCGAAGTGCTCACGCTCGATCAGGCGCGACGCAAGGCACGGCAAATTCTTGCACAAGCCGTCTTGGGAGCGGATCCGCAGAAAGAGCGGCAAGAAGCGCGGACAATTCCGCGGCTCGCGCAGTTCGCTCAGGATCGCTATCTGCCTTACGTCCAGACTTACAAGAACAGCTGGCAGACCGACGAAACGGTCCTGCGCGTGCATATCCTGCCGCGGCTCGGGTCGCTCGCGCTTGATGAGGTGACGACCGACGCAATCTCCGACGTGATCGCCCGCATGCGCGAGAGCGGATACGCTACCGGCACGATGAACCGGGTGATCGTCATCCTGCGCTACATGTTCAATCTGGCGCGCAAGTGGAAGGTACCGGGTGTCACTGACAATCCCGCGACGAGTCTGTCGGCGGGGCCGGATGTCCAGCGCAATCGCTTCCTTAGCGAGACTGAAGTGGAATGCCTGGTTGACGCGATCCGCAAGGACGAAAACCAGACTGCCGCGCGCGCGATCCTGTTGCTGCTGCTGACAGGGGCGCGGCGCAATGAAGTCACTTTCGCGCGCTGGGATTAGATAGATTGGGACAACCGCACACTGCTGGTGCCGCGTTCGAAATCAGGACGCGCGCGCGTCATCGCGCTCAACCAGGCTGCGATCGCGTTGCTGCAGGCGGCGCCGCGGATTCCTGGTAACCCCTACATTCTCCCGTCACCGGTCAATGGTCGTCCATCCCCGTCATTGTTTTTCCCGTGGGATCGCATTCGCAAGCGGGCAGGGCTCGCCGATGTGCGGTTGCACGATTTGCGGCATTCCTTTGCGAGTTTTCTCGTCAATCGTGGTGTTTCGCTCTATGTCGTGCAGGGCCTGCTGGGCCATCTGCACGCGCGTACCACGCAACGTTACGCGCATCTCACGCGTGAGACACTGAGCGATGCTGCTGATCTCATGCAGGACGTCGTCTCGGTTCCGCTCAAAGGCGCATTGCCTGACGCGGCCGCATCAGCGAGCTCGACAAATTAAATAAAAATTGAGGACTGCGGTTTATCCGTAACGGCGCTTCGCTTGCGAAGTGCCGTTTTTGTTTGCCGTTTTGCTGCGTCCAATAGCGGCTTCCGACGCTATACCGACCCGTCATCCGCAGGTTTCCGGAGAGCGCGGTGAGCAATACGGAAAGGCGTCAACGCGTTGGTCGGCGGATCAACCTTCGCGGACCCGAAACGGCTCAGACGCGCGCTGGTGTCCTCGAGACGCGCCATCGGGACAGCGCGGAGCAATTCTTCAGATCCTTCAAAGGACCTTGTTTGGCTGTTCTGTCAAACCGGTCCAGTACGTGAAGGTTTGCTCTCTGTATGGCGCAGGCTTCTACTACATTCCCGGCACCGACATCTGCTTGAAGGTCGGCGGCTGGACGCGCTTCGAATATGCTTGGGGCAGCAACGGTTCGTTCGCCTGGGGTCCGTTCAACGGCAACGCGCAGACCCGTGCGACGAACAACAGCGTGTTCCGCGCCCGCGGCTACATCACGGTCGACGCCCGCAGCCAGACGGCTTACGGCACCGTGCGTAGCTACATGGCGGTCGGCATCAGCGAGAACGACGTCGGTCTGAACACCGCTGCCAA
>JBQCFU010000212.1:0-2087 GCA_051958775.1 Pseudolabrys sp. | reverse complement strand
CGCGCGTTCGCCACCCATGGTGCGCATCAATTCGAGATTGGCGCGCGTCGCCTGGTCGATCGCCATGGTCGCGCCGGCGCGCTCGCGCAGCGGTGGCGACAGCGGCGGGCGTTTGCCGATCTGCGTGCGCTCGACATAGCTGATGCAGGAGGCGGCCGCGGTGAGTTCGAGCCGCGTCAGATCGCCAAATGCGGCGCTGGTCGCGACCGCGAAGAAATCGGTGAGCCGTCGTTCGGCGCTCGCGCCGTCGAACACGTCGCGGGCGAGCGGCACCACGGCGGGAAATTCGCGCCAGAACGCGGCGAGGTCCGCGTCGGAATAGAGCGCATCGGAAACCAGGATTTCGCCGGGGTCAACGCGCGCGATCTCCGCCGACAGCGCGCCGCGCTCGCATTCGGCGATGCGGAATTCGCCGGTCGAGATGTCGATCCAGGCCAGCCCGAAGCGGCTGTCGGTCTCGCCAGCGCGGGCGCGCGCAACCGCCAGCAGATAGTTGTTGCGTCGCGCGTCGAGCAGCGTGTCCTCGGTCAGCGTGCCGGGTGTGACCAGCCGCACCACGTCGCGGCGGACGACGGCTTTGGAGCCACGCTTCTTCGCCTCGGCCGGGTCTTCCATCTGCTCGCACACGGCGACGCGATGGCCGAGTGCGATCAGCTTGTGCAGATATTCGTCGGAGCGGTGGATCGGCACGCCGCACAGCGGAACGTCCTTGCCAAGATATTTGCCGCGCTTGGTCAGCATGATGCCGAGCGCGCGCGAGGCGACTTCGGCATCTTCGAAGAACAGATCGTAGAAGTCGACCATCCGGTAGAACAGCAGGCAGTCCGGATTGGCGGTCTTGATCTCGATATACTGCTCCATCATCGGCGTCGGACGCGCGATGTCGTCCGGCGCCTTCGTGGACGCCTTCTCCGGCTCCGCGGGCGGCGGATCGTCGTCGAGTTCGGAACGGAGGGCGCGGGCGGCAGTCATGACCGGCGGACGCTAGCAGAAGCGCGCCGCGGTTTCACGGCCGGGCAGCCCAGAACCCCCGGTTTTCGAGGGCAAACTCGCGCGAAAACGGCCGAAAAGCCTTATGTCACCGCATTGGCGCGACGCAGCCCGCCGAGCATGGAGGATTCCATGACATGCGCCCGGGCACGCTGCGGATCGGCGGCGACGGCCATCAGTTCGGTCAGGTGCTGGCGCTGCACCTCGGGATCGCGTTCCTGCAACAATTTCTTGTTGCGGATCGACATCTTCTGCACCTGTTCCACGGTCGCAGCGCGGCGCTGCCGGTCGTAGACACCGAGCAGGGCTTCGTCCTCGCCGTGCCAGACACGGCCGAGCTTGTCGGCGAGATTGATGGCGTCATGAATGCCGCTGTTGAGGCCGAAGCCGCCGAGCGGATTGTTGAGATGCGCGGCGTCGCCGGCGAGCAGAGCGCGGCCGTGAATGAAGCTCTGGGCGACGCGCTGGTGCACGCGATAGATGCTCTTGTAGCGGATCTCGTACGGCTGATCGCGTTGCACCAGCAGTTGCATGGCGCGCTCGATATTCGCCGGATCAAGCAGTTCGGCGTCCGACTTCTGGGGATCGCCGTAGAACGCTGCGCGCCACAGGCCGGGCGGGCCGTCGTCCGGCACCTTGAACACGGCGGCCCATTCGATCGGGTCCGACACATAGGCGTTCATGGTGAAACCATGCTGGCCGAGATCGTAGGGCGTGCTGGCGACGACGAAATATTCCGGCCAAGTGAAGCCTTCGAATTCGATGCCGGTCCCTTTGCGCACGACGCTGCGCGAGCCGTCGGCGCCGATCAGCCATGATGCCTCGATCACGCGCGTCCCGCCGTCGGCCTCGATGGTGACGCGGACACCGTCACCATCCTGCGTATAGTCGGCGACGCGATGGCCGAAATGGACTTCGGTCCCAGGAATGGCGCGCAGGATGTCGAGCTGGATCGGAGTCAGCCGGTGCTGCTCGAGATGGAGGCGATAGGGATACTGGGTGACGTCGGCAAGGAGCCCGAGATCGAACTGGGCGATGTATTCACCGCGTTTGTCGCGGATTTGCCATTCGCGGACTTGCAGTCCGGTCTGGTGCAT
>JBQCFU010000211.1:0-2189 GCA_051958775.1 Pseudolabrys sp. | reverse complement strand
TGCGATATTCCGGCGCCTGCGCGACGACCGTATATTGCACGCCATTTTCCGGGTTCACGAAGTAGACCGGCGCTGTCTGCGAGGTGCCGGCGAGTGCGTTGGCGACCGAGGTCGTGACGTCCTTCTCGGTCAGGCCATATTGCCCGATCCGCGAACGATCCGCGATCACGTTCAGCGTCGGATAGCTGGCCGACTGCTGGATACGGCCATCCGCCGCGCCCGGAATGGCCTTCAGGCCCTTCAGGATCTGCTGGGCGAAGGCCATGTTCTGATCGGCCATCTTGCCGCTGATCTGGATGTCGATCGGCGCCGGCGAACCGAAGTTCAGGATCTGGCTGGTGATGTCGGCCGGCAGGAACGCGAAGTCGGTTCCGGGGAAGGCGCGCGGCAGCTGCTCGCGCATCGTCCTCACATAGTCGGCGGTCGGATGGTGATCCTCACCGAGCGTGATCAGAATGTCGCCGTCCTGCGGGCCGACCGTGCCGGAGTTGTTGTAAGTCGTGTTGATGCTCGACACAGGCAGGCCCATGTTGTCGACTACCGTGACCAGCTCATTGGGCGGGATGATCTGGCGGATCTTGCGCTCGATCCGGTCGAACTCGGCGGCCGTATCCTCGATGCGCGAGCCGACCGGCGCGCGGACGTGTAGCGTGATCTGCCCGGCGTCCACCGTCGGGAAGAAGTTGCGGCCAAGGAACGGCACCAGCAGGAACGACAGCACGACGATCACGAGGAAGCCGATCGCGAACGGCTTCCTCGCACCAAGCGCCTTCTGCAGCAGGCCGCCGTAACCGCGCCGGAGCTTCTCGAAGCGAGCCTCGAAGCCGCGCTGGAAATTGACCAGCGGGTTCCGGCTCGTCTGCGCGCGAGCGTGTTCATGCGCCGCGTCGTGCGGCTTCAGCAGATACATCGCCATCGTCGGCACCAGCGTGCGCGACAGGATGAACGATCCGATCATCGCGAAGATCACGGCGAGCGCCAGCGGCACGAACAGGAAGCCCGCGACGCCCGGCAGGAAGAACATCGGCACGAACACGATGCAAATGCACAGCAGCGAAACGAAGGCGGGAGTCACGATCTGCGCCGCGCCGTCGAGGATCGACTGAACGACGCCCTTGCCCTGCTCGAGATGCCAGTTGATGTTCTCGATCGTCACTGTCGCGTCATCGACCAGGATGCCGACGGCGAGGCTGAGGCCGCCCAGCGTCATGATGTTGAGCGTATTGCCCGTCATGCCGAGGAAGATGATCGCGAACAGGATGGCGAGCGGGATCGAGATTGCGATGATCACGGTCGATCGCCACGATCCCAGGAACAGCAGGATCATCACGGAGGTGAGCGCGGCGGCGATCGCGCCTTCCTTGATCACGCCCTGGATGGCGGCGCGCACGAACAGCGACTGGTCGCCGATCGGCTGGATCTTGAGCTGCGGCGGCAGCGTCGCGGCGATGCCGGGGATCTTGTCCTTCACGCCCTGCACGATCGACAAGGTCGAGGCCTTGCCGTTCTTCAGCACGGTCAGCAGCGCCGATCGCGTTCCATCGACGTGCACCACGTTCTGCTGCGGCGCGAAGCCATCGCGAACGTGCGCCACGTCACGCAGGTAGATGGTGGCGCCGTTGACCGTCTTCACGGGCAGATCGTTGAACGCGTCGATCGAATCCGGCGAGTTGTTGAGCGCGATATTGTATTGGAACCCGCCGATCTTGGCGAAGCCGACCGGGTTGATCTGCTGCTGCGCGGCGATCGCGTTGCCGACATCCTGCGCGGAGAGGCCCTTGGACTGCAGCGCCGCCGGATCGAGATCGATCTGCACCTGGCGCTGCTTGCCGCCCGACGGATAGGGCATGGCGGCACCCGGAATCGTCACCAGCGCGGGGCGGATCTGGTTCTGGCCGAGGTCGAACAGCGTCTTCTCCGACAGGCCCCGGCCCGAAATGGCGAGCTGCAGGATCGGCACCGTCGAGGCGTTGTAGTTCAGGATCAACGGCGGCGTGATGCCTGGCGGCATCTGCTTTAGCACCGTCTGCGACACCGACGTCACCTGCGCCGTGGCGGTGCGAATGTCGGCGCCCGGCTGGAAGAAGATCTTCACGACGCCGATGCCGTTCATCGAGTTGCTCTCGATATGCTCGATATCGTTGACGGTGGTCGTCAGCACGCGCTCGCACGGCGTGATGATGCGACCG
>JBQCFU010000210.1:0-2650 GCA_051958775.1 Pseudolabrys sp. | reverse complement strand
CTACGAGTCGATGATGCTCGGCATCGCGGCGATCAAGCCCGGTGCCACCACCGGCGACATCGGCCACGCGATCCAGACCTTCGTCGAAGGCCACCAGATGAGCGTGGTGCGCGATTTCTGCGGTCACGGCCTGGGTCAGCTGTTCCACGACGAGCCGAACATCGTCCACGTCGGACGTCCCGGCGAAGGCGTGGTGCTGAAGCCCGGCATGTTCTTCACGGTCGAACCGATGATCAATCTCGGCCGCCCGCATGTGAAGGTGCTGTCCGACGGCTGGACCGCGGTGACGCGCGACCGCTCGCTGTCGGCGCAGTTCGAGCACACCGTGGCGGTGACCGAGACCGGCGTGGAGATCTTCACGCTCTCGCCCAAGGGCTACGACAAGCCGCCCTACGCGGCCTGACCGTCCCGCGATCACCGATTTGCGCATTGCCAATGGCGGTGAGTTTCCGCCATGCTGTCCGTGGCCGTCCTGGCCAGTCAGCTAGCGCTCCATATCCACGGTCATGTCCGACGGCGAAAAATCCACGGCCGACGACGACAGCGGTCCATCAGGATTAGCGGAAGCACCGCCGCATTATCATGGCCATCGCGAACGCCTGCGCGGCCGGTTTCGCGATGCCGGAGCCGACGCCATCAGCGATTATGAATTGCTGGAGCTGGTTCTATTTCGGGCCATCCCGCAGAGGGATGTGAAGCCGCTGGCCAAGGAACTGATCGCCCGGTTCGGATCGTTTGCCGAAGTGATCGCCGCCCCGGCGCAGCGATTGCGCGAGATACGCGGACTCGGTGACGCCGCCATTACCGAATTCAAGATCGTGCAGGCCGCCGCGGGGCGGATCGCTCGCGGCCAGGTGAAGAAACGCACGGCGTTGTCGTCATGGTCGAGCGTGCTCGATTATGTCCGCACCGCACAGGCGTTTGCCGAGAAGGAACAGTTTCGCGTGCTGTTCCTCGACAAGCGCAACCAGCTGATCGCCGACGAGGTGCAGCAGACCGGCACGGTGGATCACACGCCGGTCTATCCGCGTGAGGTGGTGAAGCGCGCACTCGAACTCTCGGCCACCGCCATCATCCTCGTGCACAATCACCCCTCCGGCGATCCGACGCCGTCCCGCGCTGACATTGTCATGACACAGAACATCGTCGAGATCGCCAAGCCGCTCGGCATTTCCGTCCACGACCACATCATCGTCGGCAAGGACGGCCACGCCAGCCTGAAGGGTCTGCGGCTGATTTAGAGATTTTGGTCGCGTTTTCTTCACGCGAACCGGTACCCACTTCGCTCGAAAACGCTTTAGCGCTTCTCGTATTCGTCGTTGCGGCGCCACCAGATGCCGGCCTCGTTGCGGCCTTTCGGCGCGCGATCCAGCCACGGATAGACCCCCCACAGTGCGTCGAGACCGCGCGCATAGGCGGAGTAGGTGTGGTAGACGACGCCATCTTCCAGCACAAAGGCGCTGAGACCCGGCCGGTCACGATGATAGGTCTGCGTATCGACGCCGCAGGTCGCGGCCATGTGATTCTCGGCCGCCGCGCCGCCACCCGCCGCATCCGGGCGCCACTCGAACGCCTGTTCTCGGCGATAATTGTAGTCCACGTCGCCGTGACGCTGCTGATCCTCGGAAAACCAGACATTGAAATCGGCGTTGAAGTCGGTGCCGCCCGATGACGCCCACGGGAACGTCCAGCCGAGCCGCTGCTTGTAAGCCTGCAGCCGGTTGAGCGGCGCGCGCGACACGGCCCACAGCATCACGTCGTGGTTTTCCAGATGCACCGCGATGCCGTTGAAGCCGTCGGCGATCGACGAGCAGGACGGGCATCCAGCCTTGTAATCGGGACCGAACATAAAGTGATAAACGAGTAGCTGCGAACGGCCGTTGAACAGCTCCACCAGCGACTTCTGTCCCTTATCGGTATCGAACCGATAGGTCTTGTCGATCCGTACCCACGGCAATGCCTGTCGCCGTTCCGACAGCGCATCGCTCTGCCGCGTGAGCTCTTTTTCCGCAGCGAGAAGATCGACGCGCGCCTTGAGCCAATCGTTGCGTGTTCCGGTGGCGTGTGTGGTCATGATGTTTGCTCCATTTCAATGATCGAAAGACTACTCACGCGCGAGCGAATCGCGGGAGTGACAAGTCTGTCGGGATTCGGATGACGCTCGCGCCATCAACCAATTGAGCCACGGCGCAAGGTGAAACACGCCCATCAGCGCATACATCGTCGTCATGCCATTGACCGACCATGCATCCTGCATGCACACCATCGATCCATCGCCCGGCATCGCCGAGACCACAGCCATCACCGCAAAAGCGGGCGCTGCGGCAAAGCTCAATCCGCAGGTCAGGCGCGAGAATGTATCATTCCGATGTGCAATCATGGTGGCAGTTCCCGACAGGAACTCGAACGTTCCTCGTCATCCGCTAAACTAGGATCGGGATTCGGCTGCCGAGAGTGACAATTGTGACGGGATTCCGCCGGACGGCCGCATGAGCATGGATTCATTGATCACGGCAGCGGCGCAGGCGCTGGCGGCGGGCGATCCGCTCGGGGCGCTGAACCGCGTCGCGCTACGCGACGATCCGCCGGCGCTGGCGCTGCGTGGAATCGCCATCGCGCGGCTTGGCGATTTCGCCCGCGCGACAGCTTT
>JBQCFU010000209.1:0-2716 GCA_051958775.1 Pseudolabrys sp. | reverse complement strand
TTCAAGAACGTCTTCACCGGCCTCGAGAAGCGGCCCTATCAGCGCGCGACCACCTCGCAGAAATGCGTGCGCGCCGGCGGCAAGCACAACGACCTCGACAATGTCGGCTACACCGCGCGCCATCACACCTTCTTCGAGATGCTCGGCAACTTCTCATTCGGCGACTACTTCAAGGATCGCGCCATCGAGCTCGCCTGGAATCTGGTGACGAAGGAATTCGGTCTGCCCAAGGACAAGCTGACCGCGACCGTTTACATCGACGACGACGAGGCGTTCGGGCTCTGGAAGAAGATCGCGGGCCTGCCGGACTCGCGCATCATCCGCATCGCGGGCGCCGACAACTTCTGGCAGATGGGCGACACCGGCCCGTGCGGTCCGTGCTCGGAAATCTTCTACGACCACGGCGACAGGATTCCCGGCGGTCCTCCCGGCTCGGCCGATCAGGACGGCGACCGCTTCATCGAGATCTGGAATCTCGTGTTCATGCAGTACGAGCAGTTGCCGGACGGCAGCCGCCTCAGCCTGCCGAAGCCGTCGATCGATACCGGCGCCGGGCTCGAGCGTGTCGCGGCTGTGCTGCAGGGCAAGCATGATAACTACGACATCGACCTGTTCGTCGCGCTGATCCGCGCCGCGGCCGAACTGACCGGCACCAATCCGAACGGCCCGATGAAGGCCTCGCTGCGCGTGATCGCCGACCACTTGCGCGCGTCCTCGTTCCTGATCGCTGACGGCGTATTGCCGTCGAACGAAGGCCGCGGCTACGTGCTGCGCCGGATCATGCGGCGCGCGATGCGCCACGCGCAACTGCTCGGCGCGAAGGAGCCGCTGATGTGGCGGCTGGTCGGTGCGCTCGTGCGCGAGATGGGCGAGGCCTATCCCGAACTGCAGCGTGCGCGTCCGCTGATCGAGGAAACTCTGCGGCTGGAGGAGACACGCTTCCGCAAGACGCTGGAGCGGGGCCTCTCCATTCTGGACGAGAAGAGCGGCGCGCTGAAGAAAGGCGACATGTTCGACGGCGAGACCGCGTTCACGCTGTACGACACCTATGGCTTTCCGCTCGACCTCACCCAGGATGCGCTACGGAACCGCGGCATCGGCGTCGACATCGCCTCGTTCACGGATGCGATGGAGAAGCAGAAGGCCAAGGCGCGCGCGTCATGGTCAGGCTCCGGCGAAGCCGCGACCGAAGCGGTGTGGTTTCCGCTGCGCGAAAAGCTCGGCGCCACCGAATTCCTCGGCTACGAGACCGAGACCGCCGAAGGCGCGGTCACCGCGCTGGTGAAAGACGGCAAGGAGGCCGACAGCCTCAAGGCCGGCGAGACCGGCGCTGTCGTTCTCAACCAGACGCCGTTCTATGGCGAGTCCGGTGGTCAGGTCGGCGACATAGGCGTGCTTCTCGCGGACGGCGTGCGCTTCCGCGTCACCGACACCCAGAAGAAGGGCGGCGACCTGTTCGTTCATCTCGGCACGGTCGAGCAGGGGACGCTGAAGACCGGCATGGCGTTGTCGCTGGAGGTCGATCATATCAGGCGCGGCGCGATCCGCGCCAACCATTCCGCGACGCATCTTTTGCACGAGGCACTGCGTCAGGTGCTCGGCGATCATATCGCGCAACGCGGCTCGCTGGTCGCGCCGGAGCGGCTGCGCTTCGACTTCGCGCACAACAAGCCGATCAGCGCCGACGAACTGCGCCGCATCGAGGACATCGCCAACGATGTCGTGCTGGAGAATGCTGACGTCACGACACGGCTGATGGCGGTCGATGATGCCCGCGAAGCCGGCGCGCGGGCGCTGTTCGGCGAGAAATATGGCGATGAGGTGCGCGTGGTCTCCATGGGGCACGCGGGACGACAGGGCGCGGCGAGCAACGCGCTCGGCTGGTCGGTCGAACTCTGCGGTGGCACGCACGTCAGGCGCACCGGCGACATCGGATTGATCTCGGTGCTGGGCGACAGCGCGGTGTCGTCGGGCGTGCGCCGCATCGAGGCGCTAACCGGACACCATGCGCGCCGCCATGCCAACGACACCATCCAGCTTGCAAAGACCGCGGCCGGCGAGTTGCGCACCACGCTGGACGACATGCCCGCGCGCATCGCCTCGCTAATGGACGAGCGCAAGAAACTCGAGCGCGAGTTGTCCGAGGCGCGCAAGAAGCTCGCCATGGGTGGCGGCGGGGGTGGATCGGCATCCGCAAGCAGCGCCGGCGTGCGCGACGTCGGCGGCATCAAGCTGATGGCGCGTTCGGTCGAGGGCATCGAGATCAAGGATCTCAAGAATCTCGCGGACCAGGGCAAGAAGCAGCTCGGCTCCGGCGTGGTCGCTCTGGTCGCGACCAGCGACGACGGCAAGGCGAGCGTGGTCGTCGGCGTGACGCCCGATTTGGTCACGCGTTTCTCGGCGGTTGATCTGGTGCGCAAGGCGTCGGAAGTGCTCGGCGGCAAGGGAGGCGGCGGCAAGCCCGACATGGCGCAGGCCGGCGGACCCGATGGCGGCAAGGCGAGCGCTGCGCTCGACGCTATCGCCGCGGCGATGGGCGCATAGCGTAGTTCCGTAGCTGATCTTCGTTGTTTCGGTGCGGCGATGGGTAGCCGCGCGCCGTCTGGCATCCTGTGCGCCGATGCAACAAGATGCCCCATGCATCATAACACCCCCTTGATTTCCACCATCGTGGTCGGCCTCGTGCTGGCCTTTGGCTTTGGCGCCCTCGCACAGC
>JBQCFU010000208.1:0-7831 GCA_051958775.1 Pseudolabrys sp. | reverse complement strand
CAGAAACAGCAGCGTCAGGATCAGTAACGGCCCATACACCTTCTGGTCTTTGAACGTCGATTTGACGCGACCGTAGAGCAGAAACTGGTCCGCGCCCGGGATCGCGCGGAAATAGGCGGCGACGCCGATCACCGCCGCGATCACCGCCGACAGAATGTACGCAAGTTTGAGGATCTGCATCCGCCGCAAGCTGTCCTGCGTGACCACGCAGGCAAACAGGATTGCGGCGATCGCCAGATAGAACGACGTCGCGGCGTACTGGATCGGTTCTTTCTGGGTGCTCAGTTCGAACAGCGCGAACAGCCCGCCGACATTCCAGACCGCCAGCAGGAAGACGAGTGGCAGCAATTTTCGGTCAAGCGTGACGCCCGCGATCAGTGCGGCAAGAGCGAGCACGCCGATCAGCATGTCATGCGGGGACGGTTCGATCAGTGCGAACGAACTCGTCAGGACAACGATGAACAGGGTCGCATGCAGAAAGCCCCGCGCCAGCGGCTGGACTTTCCGTCCAGCCCGGGGCGGGGCGCGAAGCGGGGCCGCTCTTGAGACAGCGGCGCGCGGCGCAACGTCCTCTGCGGTGATCAATAGGCGTTCTCGGTCTTGAGGAGCGCGAACGGCGTGATGGCGAGAATGTAGAGATCGAACAGCACCGACCAGTTCTCGATGTAGTAGAGATCGTGCTCGACGCGCTGCTGGATCTTCTCTTCGGTGTCGGTCTCGCCACGCCAGCCGTTGACCTGCGCCCAGCCGGTGACACCCGGCTTGACGCGGTGGCGCGCGAAATAGCCGTCCACCGCTTCGTCATAGAGCTTGGATTCCGCTTTGGCGTTGACGGCGTGCGGACGCGGACCGACTAGCGACAGGTTGCCCTTGAAAACGACGTTGAAGAGCTGCGGCAGTTCGTCGAGGCTGGTCTTGCGGATGAAGCGACCGACGCGGGTGACGCGCGGATCGCCCTTGGTGACGAGCTTCGCCGCGGTCGCGTCGGATTGATCGGTGTACATCGAGCGGAACTTGTAGACCTCGATCAGGTCGTTGTTGAAGCCGTAGCGTTTCTGCTTGAACAGCGCAGGGCCGCGGCTGTCGAGTTTCACGGCGAGGGCCACCAGCGCCATGATCGGCAGCACGCCGATCAGGATCAGGCCGCCGATGATCTTGTCGAACAGCCACTTCATCACGACGTCCCAGTCGGCGATCGGGCGGTCGAACACGTCGATCACCGGCACTTCGCCGACGAAGGAGTAGGAGCGGGGCCGGAACTGCAGTTTGTTGGTGTGCGCGGCGAGGCGGATATCGACCGGCAGCACCCAGAGCTTCTTCAGCATCTGCAGGATGCGGCCTTCCGCCGAGATCGGCAGCGAGAAGATGACGAGATCGACGCGTGTGCGGCGGCCGAAGTCCACCAGGTCGTCGACCGAGCCGAGCTTCGGATAGCCGGCGCATTCCGTGCCGGAGCGCTCGTTGTTGCGGTCGTCGAACACCCCGACCACCTGCACGTCGGAATCCTTCTGCGTGCGCAGCGATTCAATCAGCACCGAACCGGGCTCGCCGCCGCCGACAACGACCGTGCGGCGGGCAAGTCGGCCCTCGCGGGTCCATCCGCGCACCAGCAGGAACAGGATCTTGCGCGAGGCGATCAGCGAGACCAGGCCGATGACATAGAAGCTTCCGAGCCAGGCGCGCGAGAACTGGCCGCCGGCCTTGGCGAAGAAGGTGATTGCCATCGCCACCAGGAACACCACCGACCATGCGGAGGCGAGGCGCATATATTGCTTCTCGTGACCGCGGAACGCCTGCACCTGATAGATGTCGGCGATCTGGAATGCGACCATCGAAAGCACGGCGATGCCAACGATCGAGACGACGTAATAGAGTGCGATACCCTCGCTCGGAGCGACATACACGAGATAAACCAGCGTGCCGACCAGCAGGATCAGCGCGAACTCGATCATGCGCACGAAGCCGGCGAGCACGATCGGCGAGAATGCTGCGGGCGTATGCCGCTCAGTGACCGCGAGTGCGGCAGGCGACAGCGTGTGATCCTTGGCGGATGTCCGCGATGAGGCGGCGAGTGCCCCGACACCGAAAGACGAAGAAGCCGCCTGGATCGAGGAAGGAATATTAAAATCGGTCATGGCCGGCCCCCGGCCGGTCCGCCTGAAGAGATCGCCGGCCGTTTCGAAGAAATTTGAGGAAATTGATAGGTTTCAAACCTCAAAAAAGCTTTAGCGGCCGCACGACAGAGTCGTTAATGCGCGGTTACCATCTCCGCCGCCGGTGCGGTCATGGCCTGCCGATAGCCAGCGAGAATGTTGTCGACCATGACATCAACCGAGAACTGCGCGGCAATCCGCTGGTTCAGGATGCGCGCTTCTTCGGTCGCGCGTGCCGGGTTGTCGAGAATGCGGGCAATGGCGGCGGCCAGCGCCCGCGCATCATCGGACGGGATCAGGAGATTGGCCTGCGGCCCGAGGATTTCTCCGATGCCGCCGACGCGGGTGGCGATCAGCGGTTTGCTCGCCGCTGCGGCCTCCAACACTACGTAGGGCAGGGACTCCATGCGCGACGGCACCACCATGACGCGGCCTTTCGCCAATGCAGCCTTTGCGGCCATGGCGCCGAGGAAACGCACCGACGCAGCAATATCATTGTCCGCTGCCTTGCGGCGCAGGTCGTCGGCGGATGGACCGTCGCCGACGATGCTGAGCGTGATGACCCGCCCCTGCCGTTTGAGACTCGCCAGCGCGTCGAGCAGAACGTCGATCCCCTTGATCGGGCGCAATTCGCCAAGGAAGACGAGGTCGGTCGCGTCGGGCTCGACTGCGATCGGCGCGAAATCGCCTTTGCCGACGCCGTTGTGAACGACGTGAACGAGGCCGCGCGCCTCACCGATCTTGTTACGGAACATGGTGGCGCTGTATTCGCTCTCGAACAGATAGAGCGTCGGACGCAGCATCAAGAGCCGCTCGAGATTGAGATAGACCTTGCCGGCGAGCGTGTCGTGGCCGAACAGCAGGCTGCCGCCGTGCGGCGTATAGGCGCGCACGACCGGAGATCCCGTCGGGGTAAGGCGGGCATAAGCGCCGCCTTTGGCGCCGTGTCCATGCAGGACATCGACGTTCTGGTTTCTGACCCGCTGCCGGACATGACGGACCGCGGCGATATCGCCGGGGTGGAGCTCGCGGCGCATTGGAATGCGCGTGATGCCGAGCGCCAGCCGGGGCGCGATCTCGGCCAGTTGTGCATCGGCACGGGCGCCGCCGGTCAGATTGCTGACAATCATGCCGACGCGATGGCCGCGGGCAATCTGTCCTTCGGCCAGATCAAGCACATGGCGGAACAATCCTCCGACCGGCGAGCGGAACACATGGATGATGTTCAGGAGGCGGGGAGTGTCCATGAAGCTGCAATCACACGGGTGAAAAGGACATAACCTGCGAGAGCCGCCTTCGCGAATCCCCGCAGAGGAGCGGAAAAGTCACGACTGATTAACCATCGTTCCGGTTAACAAAACCTCATCGTCCGCCGCGACAAACCCGCACTGCAGCAGCGATTAACGCAGCGGCAACCATAGTCGTGCGAAAAGTCGGCAGTTCAAGTTCGTATGCGTTGGAGTAGCGGCATGCGTTTTCGCAAGGCGTCGGCGAAGAGACCAGCTCCGGTTCGCGTCCCGCTCGATGGCGATCTCGATATCAGCGGTCTTGGCCAGGCGCTCTGGTACAAGAAGTGGCGCATCCTCATCCCGACGCTGATCGCCGCGATGCTGTCGCTCGTCGTCGTCAATGCGATGACGCCGCGCTACAAGTCCGAAGCGCGTATCCTGCTCGAAAATAAAGAGAACGTCTTCCTCCGCGCCGAAGCGGAAAAGAATGTTGAGCGCGCATCGCTCGACCCGGAAGCAGTGGCGAGCCAGATCCAGCTCGTGTTGTCGCGCGATCTCGCGCGGCAGGTGATCAAGAGCGAGCATCTCGCCGACAAGCCGGAATTTGATCCGCTGGTCGGTGGCGTGTCGCTCAGCCGCACGATTCTCGGCCTGTTCGGTTTGGGACGTGATCCGCTCGGCATGTCGCCGGAAGAGCGCGTGCTCGAATCCTATTACGAACGGCTCAATGCCTTCGCAGTCGAAAAGACCCGCGTGATCGTCGTCGAGTTCAGTTCCGCGGATGCCGAGCTTGCGGCGCGTGTCGCCAATGCAATTGCGACCGGCTATCTGTCGATGCAGCAGACGGCGAAGCAGTCACAGACCCGTGCTGCGAGCGACTGGCTCGCCAACGAGATTTCCTCGATGCGCACCAAGGTCGCCGACGCGGAAACGAAGATCGAGGAATATCGCGCCAAGTCGAATCTTTATGTCGGCGCCAACAACTCGTCGCTGCCAAACCAGCAACTCTCCGAGGTCAATTCGCAGATCTCCGCGGCGCGGGCGCAGAAGGCGGACCTCGAAGCGCGCGCGCGCGAGTTGCGGCAGTTGTTGAAATCCGGCCGCACCATCGATTCCTCCGATGTCGCCAACTCCGACTCGATGCGCCGCCTGATCGAGCAGCGTAACGTGCTGCGGGCGCAGCTTGCCGAGCAGTCGACCACACTGCTTGACCAGCATCCGCGCATCAAGGAACTGCGGGCGCAGATCGGTGAGGTGGATTCCCAGATCCGTGCCGAGGGTGAGAGACTGGCGCGTGCCATGGACAACGATGCCAAGGTTGCCGGCAACCGCATCGAGACACTGACGGCTAGCCTCAACCAGGTGAAGAAGCTCGCGTCGCAGTCGAACGAGCAGGACTTGCAACTGCGTGCGCTGGAGCGCGAGGGCAAGGCGCAGCGCGATCTTCTGGAGTCCTATCTGGCCAAGTATCGTGAGGCCTCCGCGCGCGAGAATATCAATGCCGCGCCCGCCGATGCCCGTGTGATCTCCCGCGCCAGCGCGGCGATCAAGCCGAGCTTCCCGAAGAAGATGCCGATCGTTCTGATCGTATCGCTGGCGGTGTTCACGCTCGCGACAGTCTTCGTCGCGACCGGCGAACTCCTATCGCCGACCATGCTGAATTATCCGCCGGCTGAAGCGGTTGCGCCGCGGCGCGAGCCGGCGGTCGACATGTCGTCACGCAAGGCGCGGCGCGTGGCTGCGAAGGCGAAGAAGGCGCAGCCGCCTGCGCCGCCCGTCGAGGACGAGGTGGCGCCTGCTGTCGCTCCTGCAGCGCCGGTGGCTCCGCTGGCGCGATTTGCCCGCGCCGTGCGCGGCGGTCCTGCCGCTCCGGCGGCGCTCACCATCGATCAGATCGCGGCCGAGATGAAAGCGGCGGGTGACGACGGTCGCCGCGCCACCGTGGTCGGCACGATGCGCAACGTCGGCACGACCTTCGCGGCGATCTCGATCGCCCGGGCGCTGGCGCGTGACAGCCGCGTCTGCCTGGTCGATTTCGATTTCAATTCGCCCAATCTGTCGGTGATCTCGACCGATCCGGATGCGCCGGGCATTGCCGATCTCGCGCGCGGCACGGCCTCGTTCGGTGACATCATTACCGCCGACCAGTTCTCGTCGGTGCATCTCATCGCCGCGGGCGATGTCGGTGCCGACGCGCTGGCGCTTGCCGCGTCGCCGATCCTGGCCGTGACCATGGAAGCGCTGGTGCGCGCCTATGACCACGTGCTGATCGACGTGGGCGCTGCGACGCAGATCGATCCGGAGCGGTTCGCGCCGCTGGCGCCGCGTGCGGTGCTGGTTGCGGCCGATGCGAGCAAGTCGACGACGCAGATGCGCGACCAACTGCTGGCGGCCGGTTTCACCGACGTCAGTCTGGTGATCGGCGGCGCCCGCGCCGACGCGGCCGCGTAAATCAGCGATCCGGATCAGCCGGTGCGCCAGCGGCGCGCCGCCTGCACCGTCGACCAGATCGCCGGCGTGCGCTTGATCGCGCGCTTCGCTGCATAGGCCGCGCGGTTGGCGGCGGCGATCATCCGCCCGGCAGGCGACAGCGGCAGGAAGCTGTCGAACATCGGTTCCGGATCGTTGCAGAAAATTTCCTTGTACTGGGCCTCGCCGACGCCGAGATCGAAGGTGTGCAGGCCACGCGCGCAGATGCCCTGCACGAGACGATTCAGCAGGATCTGGCCGGGGCTCGCCTGGGCTGTTGCGGTGCGCGTGATCGAATTGAACATGGTCGAGAACCGGCCGCCGGCGACGACACCGGCGGAGGTCGCGACGATCTCGTCATTGGTCGAGAGCGCGTAAACCTCGATCACCGGCGCACGGCCGGGGGCGATGGCCGCGGCTTCGGCGATGAAATCGGCGACGCCCGGTTCCGCAAAGACGTTGCTGACGCCGAGTTCGCGCATCCGCTGCGCCTTCTGGTCATGGAACGCGTCGAGGATGCACTGCGCGTCCTCTGCCGTTTCGGCGCGGCGGAACGTCACGGTGCCGTACTGCGCCAGCGCGCGTTCCCGGTTGCGCAGCTTCTTGCGCTTGCTGGTGGTCATGCGCGCCGCGAGCAGCGCCTCGAAGTCCCCCATCAGCGCGCCTTTATAAGCCGGGTCGGCGGACACGCTGTGCGGCAGCAGCAGCAGAGGATTGCGCAAACCGTTCCAGCTTTCCGGCTGGTTCAGCAGGATCAGCGCATCGACGACGTCGCCGAGCGGAGCGAGCAATGCCTCGATCTCGGCTGCGGTGGCGTTCGCGCCGTAATCGCGCCGCCAGATCGCCATGTTGAAGTTGGCATGCTTGCCGCCGAGAAATTCGGCCTGACGGGTGGCGGCGACATGGCGCCGGCCGAACGGCAGCAGGCAGACCGGGTCGTCCTCCGCGTCAATGCCGACCGCGATCAATGGTTCGATGCCGTTCCGTTGGCCGACATGGCGCTGCCACGCGGTGAGGAAATCGTACCGCTGATAGGGCGTGAGGAGGGTGTCCGGATGGACTTCGAGCCGCCGCCAGAGAGCCTCCACGGAGCCGAGGTCATGGTGGATTTCCAGCCGGGGCTGAACGGAGCGGGCAGGAGCGGCAAACATCATGGCACCACCGGCGGGTCTCGGGCGTTATTAGACGCGGGAAGGTTGCAGGGATTTGTCAATAAACCGTTGGGATATTGGTGGCCGACGAGCCCGGAGGGGGCGAGTGGGGTCGAAGCGGTCGGGTTAAAGACGTGGCGGGTTTGAAGAACACCATCATTCGCACGGGGTTGAACTCGCTGTATTTCAGCGGGAGCCACCACGCCTTGCGCCCCTTCGTCGGCGGCATCGGCGCGATCCTGACGTTCCACCATGTCCGGCCGCCGCGGCCGGATGGCTTCCAGCCGAACCGGCTTCTCGAAATCACGCCGATGTTCTTCGAAGGGGTGCTGCGGCGTCTGGTCCGCTCGGGCATCGATGTGATCTCGCTCGACGAGATGCACGAGCGGCTGATCGGCCGCCAACGCAACCGGCGCTTTGTCTGCCTTACCTTCGATGACGGCTATCGCGACAATCTGCGCTGGGCCTATCCGCTGCTCAAGCAGTTCAATCTGCCGTTCACGATCTATATCCCCACCAGCTTCCCGGACCGGCTGGGCGAGTTGTGGTGGGTGGCGCTCGAAAGGGTCATCGCCGAGAACAAGCGGATCGGCCTGCCGATCAACGGCAAGGACCAGTTTTTCGATTGCCGCTCGACCGGTGAGAAGCGCGAACTGTTCGCCGCGCTCTACGGCTATCTGCGCAGCATGAAAACCGAGGACGAGCTGCGCAAGACGATCCGCGATCTTGCCGCGCGCCATCGCGTCTATATCGCTGCGTTGTGCGAAGAACTGTGCATGACCTGGGAAGAGATCGGCCAGCTGGCCGCCGACCCGCTGGTGACCATCGG
>JBQCFU010000207.1:0-4021 GCA_051958775.1 Pseudolabrys sp. | reverse complement strand
ACCATCGCGACCACCGCCATGCTGGGGTCGTTGATGCTGCCGGTCATGCTGTCGCGCGGGTACAACCCGGTGCTGGCGACGGGACCGATCATGGCGATCGGCGCGGTCGATATGCTGATCCCGCCGTCCGCGCTGACCGTGTTGCTCGGCAGCCTGTCCGGAATCTCGATTTCCAAGCTGCTGATCGGCGGCGTCGTGCCGGGCCTGATCCTCAGCGTCGCTTTCGTCGGCTACATCGTGCTGCGCGCCAAGCTCAATCCGGCGCTGGCGCCGCCGACACCGATCGAGGAAGAGCACGGCTGGAAGAAATACGAGCTGCTGTTCAAATATGTGCTGCCGCTCGTGTCGATTTTCGTGGTCGTGGTCGGCGCCATGTCCGGCGGCATCGCCACGCCGACGGAATCTGCGGCGCTCGGCGCCATCGCCACCATGGCGCTGGCGCTCGCCTATCGCGCGCTCACCTGGGACGCGCTGATCAAGTCGCTGCGCGGCACGGTCATCATCTCGGCGATGATCCTGTTCATCATCCTCGGCGCGACCACGTTCTCGCAGATCCTCAGTTTCTCCGGCGCCACCAGTGGCATCGTCTCGGCGATCTTCAGCCACGGCCTGTCGCCGTTCCAGATCCTGCTCGGCATGCTGCTGATCCTGATCTTCCTCGGCTTGTTCGTCGATCAGGTGTCGATGATGCTGATCACGCTGCCGGTGTTCATGCCGATCGTCGACCGGCTGCAGATCGACCTGATCTGGTTCGGCGTGTTGTATCTGATCTGCATGCAGCTCGGTCTGCTGCTGCCGCCGCACGGCCTGCTGCTGATGACCATGAAGGGCGTGGCGCCGCCGCAGGTGACGTGGGCACATATCTTCATGGGCGTCGTGCCGTATATCGCCATGAGCGTGCTGCTGCTCGCGCTGATCCTCGGCGTGCCGGCGATTGCCACGTGGCTGCCGCACGTTTTGGGTTAACAGGCGGGACGCATCATCGATCTGTCATTGCCGGGCCTGACCCGGCAATCCATCTTTGTCGGCGGGAAGATGGATGCGCGGGTCAAGCCCGCGCATGACGTCGGAAAGAGACGTGGCTTAGCCTACGGCACCACGGCCGTCGCTTCGATCTCCAGCCGGGCGTCGGGCTCGACCAGCCGCGTCACCGCGACCAGCGCCATTGCCGGGAACGACGAGCAGATGGTCTGCATATAGGCCGGGCCGATTTCCTTACGAGCGTCGAGATATTCCTGCATGTCGCAGACATACCAGGTCATGCGCACCAGATGCTCCGGCGTCGCGCCGCCTTCCTTGAGCACGGCGACGATGTTCTCCAGCGCCTGCTTCGCCTGTGCGACGAAGCCCTTCGGGAATTTCTCGTTGGCGTCCCAGCCGACGATGCCGCCGGTGAAGACGAAGGTGCCGCGCGCACGCATGCCGTTGGCATAGCCTTTCGGCTTCGGCCAGCCGGCCGGGTTCAACACGTCATGCACGGTCTTGTTCTCAGCCACGAAGTCTCTCCTGGTGTCGATTAGGTCGCTACTCGTTGCGACAAGGATGGTGTGCTCCCTCCCCTTGAAAAGGGGAGGGTTGGGGAGGGGATCACCGGATCTGCGAAGGAATCACTGAGCACGATCCCCTCCCGGCTCGCATTGCTCGCCGACCTCCCCTTTTCAAGGGGAGGTGACCATGTCCGATAGGTCATCGCGGAAAACCTCTAGCATCCACGCTCAATGCGCCACTTCGCTCGATGCGCGCTTGCGCAGTTCGAACCGTTGCAGCTTGCCGGTCTGGGTCTTCGGCAGCTCGGTGACGAATTCGACGGCGCGCGGATATTTATACGGCGCGACGGTCGCCTTGACGTGGTCCTGCAGCATGCGCGCGGTGTCGGCATTCGGCGTGTGGCCGGGCCGCAGCACGATATAGGCTTTGACGATCTGGCCGCGCTCGGGGCAGGGCTGGCCGACCACGCCGCATTCGGCAACGGCGGGATGCGTCATCAGCGCAGATTCCACTTCCGGCCCGGCGATGTTGTAGCCGGCGGAGATGATCATGTCGTCGGAGCGCGCCTGATAGAAGAAGTAGCGATCCTTATCCATCACATAGGTGTCGCCCGTGACGTTCCAGCCGCTCTGCACGTAGACGGTCTGGCGCGCATCGGCGAGATAGCGGCAGCCGGTCGGGCCGCGCACCGCGAGGCGGCCGGGAATGCCCGCCGGCATTTCCTTGCCGGCGTCGTCGATTACCATGGCTTCATAGCCGGCGACGACGCGGCCGGTGGCGCCGGGGCGGATTTCGTCTTCCGGCGAGCCGATGAAGATGTGCAGCATCTCGGTGGCGCCGCTGCCGTCCATGATCTTGATGCCGGTGGCTTCGAGCCAGGCATCGAAGGTCGCGCGCGGCAGCGTCTCGCCCGCCGACACGCATTTGCGCAGCGAGGAAATATCGTAGTCGGCAAGCTTGCCGAGCATGGCGCGATAAGCGGTCGGCGCGGTGAAGCAGACGGTGGCCTTGTGCTCGGTGATCGCCTTGAGAAGATCGTCGGGCGAGGCGCGCTCGACCAGGATCGTCGCCGCGCCGGCGCGCAGCGGAAACAGCACGAGCCCGCCGAGACCGAAGGTGAAGGCGAGCGGCGGGGAGCCGATGAAGCGGTCGGTGTCCTGCGCGCGCAGCACATGGCGGCCGTAGCTGTCGCAGGTAGCGACGATGTCGCGGTGGAAATGCATCGTGCCCTTCGGCTCGCCGGTGGTGCCAGAGGTGAAGCCGATCAGACAGACATCGTCATTGGCGGTGTCGCAGGCGGTGAACTTCTCGTAGCCCGGCTTCGCCATCAGCTTTTCGAGCGCGTCGGCGCCGGTGCCGCCCCAATAGACCACATGCTTGAGATCGGTGGTGACGGCGCGGGTCTTGTCCATCTCGTCGGCGAGCTTGTGATCGCACAGTGCGATCGTGACCTTCGCTTTGGTGACGACGTAGGACAGTTCCTTGGCGCGCAGCAGCGGCATGGTGCCGATGACGACACCGCCGGCCTTCATCACCGCGAGATAGCACGCCGCCATCATCGGGTTATTTGGTGCGCGCAGCATGACGCGGTTGCCCGGGACGAGGCCGAGATCGCGGGTCAGCACATTGGCGATGCGGTTCACGCGCTCGGCGAATTGCGCGTAGGAGAGCGATTCGGTCGGCGAGATCACGCAGGCGTGGTTGCCGCGGCCGCTGGCGATCCTGAGGTCGAGCAGTTCGGTGACGCAGTTCATCCGGTCGGGGTAGTGCAGCTCCGGCAGGTCGAACAGGAATTTGGGCCACTGCGACGGCGGCGGCAGGTTGTCCCGCGTGAAGGTGTCCTGATGAGCCGATGGAATCATGACCGCATCCCCCTTTACTGCGCCGCGGGTGCCGCGCCCGCTGGTTGACGTTTGAGCGCTTCGCGCCCGATGACAATCTTCTGCACCTCGGTGGCGCCTTCGTAAATCCGCAAGGCGCGGATCTCGCGATAGAGCTCTTCGACCTTGACGCCCTTGGTGACGCCGAGGCCGCCGTAAAGCTGCACCGCGCGGTCGATCACGCGCTGCGCCGCTTCGGTGGCGAACATCTTGGCGATGGCGGCTTCGCGGGTGACGCGGGGCGCGCCCGAACCTGTAGGGCCAATGTCCTTGGTCCAGGCGGCACGATAGACAAGCAGCGCCGAGGCATCGACTTCCGTCTCGCTGTCGGCGATTGCTGCCTGCGTCATCTGCAAATCGCCGAGCGGCGCGCCGAACAGTTTGCGGTTGTTGGCGCGCGTCAGCATGTCGGTGAGCGCGCGGCGGGCGAAGCCGAGCGCTGCGGCGCCGACCGTCGAACGGAAGATGTCGAGGGTCGCCATCGCCACCTTGAAGCCTTCGCCACCCTTGCAGAGCCGGTTCGCCGCCGGGATGCGGACATTGTCGAAGTTGAGCGTCGCCTGCGGATGCGGCGCGATCTCGTCGATGCGTTCGGCGATCGTCAGGCCGGGCGTGTCGGCATCGACCACGTAAGCCGAAAGCCCCTTGGCGCC
>JBQCFU010000206.1:0-4196 GCA_051958775.1 Pseudolabrys sp. | reverse complement strand
TGGCGCGGTAGCCCGGCGTATCCGCGTTGGAAACGTTCTCCGACAGGACGCGCTGGCGCTCCTCGTGCCAGAGCATCCGCGACTTCAGCATCGACAGGATCGGCAGGTCGGACATTCCCATCGCGATCTCCCGGCAATCCCCCTGCGGTCACGGCGCAGCAGCGCCCTGCTAGGCAGACATTGCCGGGCGTATGGTTAATGGAGGGTTAAATCGCCGCATCTGCGCCATCTTTCGATGGAACCGTTAACCTTACCGATCATTTGACGAGCGGGCCTTTGCCAAGGTAACGGCCTCACTTTATTAATGGTTTGTTAGGGCGGCGGGCGGCAAATGTTGCCCAAAGCTGTTAACCAATCGGCTATCGCCGTGGACCGCGGCCCCTCGTCCCAACTCCGGAGCGCGTGATGTTCGACAGCCTGTTTGGCACGGAGCCAAGTGTCGCGAAATTCGTCATCGCCTTCGCGGTGGTGATCGGCCTGATCGCGCTTGCCGCGTGGCTGGTCCGCCGCTTCGGCGCCAACCGTCTCGGCAACAATGCTACCCGCGGCCGCCAGCCGCGCCTCGCGGTCATCGACGCCGCTCCGGTGGACGGCCGGCGCCGCCTGCTGCTGATCCGCCGCGACAATGTCGAGCACCTGCTGATGATCGGCGGCCCGACCGACGTGGTCGTCGAACAGAACCTCGTCCGGGCGACCGCCCGGGACACCGCACGCGAACCGATGCTGCGCACCGCGCCAGAGACTGCGACCTCGTGGCCGCTGCAGCCCTCGCCCGAGCCGGCTCCGATCATGCCCGCACAGCCGCGCGGACGCTCGAGCTTCGGCGATGAACCCACCTCCTGGACGCCGCCCGAGCCGACCCAACCGGCAGCGCGCGAGCCGCTGATGCCGCTGCCGCCTCGCGAGCCTCCGGCACGCGAGCCACACCGCGAACCGCAACTGGGCCCCGCTCCGATTCCGATGGTCGAGCCGACCCGCGAGGCCGGACCGCGAGAACCGGTCATGCGCGAACCGGCATTCCGCGAGCCGCCGAAATTCGAGCCGACACTGCGCGAGCCCCCGTTGCGTGAACCCGAGCCGGCCCCGCGCGCAACCGATCATAATCTCGCGGAGATGGCATCGCGCCTCGAAGCGGCATTGCGCCGGCCTCCGCATGCCGAGGGCCGCCCGCCGGTGACCGATCCGCTCGCTGTTCCGGCCGCGCCGAAGGCGCCGGAGGTCAAAGCTCCGGAATTCCGGGCGCCTGAGTTCAAGGCGCCCGACGTTGCCCCGGCAGCAAAACCGGCTGAGGTTAAGGTGCCTCAGCCGGCGACTTCCGATATGGTGACCGCCGAATCAAAGTCGGCCGAATCGAAATCCAAACCCGCCAAGCCGGCTACGAACGCGATCTACGATAATCTCGAACAGGAGATGGCGAGTTTGTTAGGGCGTCCCGCCACCAAACAATGACTCGTCGACATCGCGCGGGCAGCTGCGTCCTCGCAGCCGCCTTGGCGCTTCTGCTGACGGTAGCTCCTGCCGCCGCTCAGGATATTTCCATCAATCTCGGCCAGGGGACTGGCGTCACCGAGCGCGCGATCCAGATGATCGCGCTGCTGACGGTGCTGTCGCTGGCACCGTCGATCCTGGTCATGATGACGTCCTTCACCCGGATCGTCGTCGTGCTGTCGCTGCTGCGTACCGCGCTTGGTACCCAGACCGCTCCGCCCAATTCGGTCCTTGTCTCTCTGGCGTTGTTTCTGACCGCCTTCGTGATGGGGCCGGCGCTGCAGCAGGTCTACGACGTCGGTCTGCGGCCGCTTGCGAACAACGAGATCACGCTGGAGCAGGCGTTCGAGCGCGCGTCCGATCCGATGCGCGCCTTCATGCAGAAGAACGTGCGCGACAAGGACCTCAAACTGTTCGTCGACATGTCGGGACAGCCCGCCCCTGCGACGCCCGAAGAACTGTCGCTACGGATCCTGATTCCCGCTTTCATGATCTCGGAATTGCGGCGCGCGTTCGAGATCGGCTTCCTGCTGTTCCTGCCGTTCCTGATCATCGACCTTGTCGTCGCGTCGGTGCTTATGTCGATGGGCATGATGATGCTGCCACCGGTCGTGGTGTCGCTGCCGTTCAAACTCATCTTCTTCGTGCTGGTCGACGGCTGGAGTCTGGTCGCCGGATCGCTGATCCAGAGTTACAGTGCCAGCGGCGGCTGACCGATCCCGCTTCTAGCGCTGAGCAGTCCGCATTTTGTCGTCACGGCGCGCCGATGGCGCCGGCGGTGACGAAGCCGGCGGGCTCGCTTCCGGCAGCGGACGCGAGAACGCTCCCGTTTCCGGATAGCGCTCACGCAACACCGTGAGGAACCGCGTCAGGGCATCGTATGACGCCACCGACGTCGCTACCTTGCCGAACTCCGGATCGAGCACGCCGTTCGGCGCAGCCGCGAGTTGGAAGGCAGCGTTGTCGGGACTGTCCTTCATCTTCGCGGCAAAGCGCTCACGCAGCCGCGCGAGTCCAATCGTCTCATTGGCGAGCGAATAGGCGACAGCAGCCCGCAACACATCCTGACGGTCGTCGGGACTCAGCGGCGCAAAATCTTTCCAGCGCTTGCCAGTCAGGCGCTCGAACTGCTCGCCCGCCTCGGCCCAGCGTTTCGCACCCCACAGAATATCGGCGCGCAGACGGGTTGCCTCCGGGGATTGCATCTTCTCGATTACTTCGAGCGCCACCGGACCGCGGCCGACATCAGCCAGCGCGCGGGCCTCGATCAGCAGACGCTGCGTCCGCAACTCGTTCGACATGTCGCCGATGCGCGTTGTGCGCAGCGTCGCGAGCGCACGATCGGGCTGGCGGTTCATCAGGTAGATCACCGCCAGCCGCGTCGCGACCTGCGCACGCGCCGCACCTTGCAGACGATTGTCGACCTGATGCTGCAACAGTTCGGCCGCCTGCTCGAACAATTCCACCGACGCAAGACGGTCAGCGAGACGCCGGATCATCTCGTCGCCTCGGCGGCCGATCGGCGTCAATTCGCGATAATCGTAGAATAGGCCGAGCGCCTCGACCGGAGACAGCGCATCACCGCGCCCACCGATAAACAGATTCTCGAACGTCGCTGCCGCATTGTCCTGAATCTCGCGCGTCGCACGCGCATGGGGATGCACGGTCACCGCGGCCCGCATCACGCGGAACGCATCGCGAAACCGGCTCTCTTCGGTGTAGAGCCGGGCCAGCCATCGCTGGCTTTCAACCTCGGTCTCATCGCCGCGCCAGATCGCCGTCAGGGTTTCCAGTTCGGCGATCATGTCAGTGCGAGCGACATCGCCTTTGCCATAACGCAGCGTGAGCGCACGCAGGCGGCCCTGCGCGGCCGATTCACGATCCGTGCTGTCGGCGGCGGTCTGATAGAGCCGTAACGCCTCGTCGGATGAGCCAAGCCCTTCGGCGATCCGCCCCTGCAACACCGCCAGCGCGGGCTCCAGTTCCGGCGTCCTTCCGACCGTGTTGAACTCGTCGAGAATCTGTCCGGCGCCGGCGAAATCCTTGATCTCGATGGCGGCGCGGATCGCCTTCAGCAGCGCCTGGCGCTGCAGTTCGATCGGGAGACTTGCGACGGCGCCCATCGCGCCCTTGAAGATATCGTGCGCGGTATCCCAATGGCCCTGCTCGGCCAGAGCCTGCGCGCGCCACACCGGCGCATCATACTGCTTGCCGACCAGCGGATGGCCGAGATCCTTCAAAGCATCGTCGGGACGAACCATCATCACGTTGGCAGCGGCGCGCAGCACGACGCCGGTGATGTCGCTCTCGCTCGGTTTGTCATCCTTCAACGCGAGATCGAGAACGGCCTTGGCTTCCGGATACATGTCTCGGGCGAGATAGAACCGCGCAAGATCGATGCGCGCCGGCTGACGCTTGCCCGCCGGGAGGTTCGCAGCACGTTCGATCAGCTCAGCCTGGCGGGTCAGAAAATTGGCCTGACGATCAAAGCCCCAGACCTGCGGATCAAGCGCGACGCCGCGCGATGCCGCAGCACTATTATGGCTGACCGCACTCGACAGGATCAGTCCGTTCGGCCGGCCAACGACGATCTTGTCGCTACCGAGATCGGCGCTGACATCATCGGCAAGCGGTTGAACCACGACGCCATGGATCGATGCGAGCGCGCGCAGATCAACGAAATTGTGCGTGCGGGCAAGACCGCGCGC
>JBQCFU010000205.1:0-6628 GCA_051958775.1 Pseudolabrys sp. | reverse complement strand
TGCGGCGGCATTGTCGGCATGGGCGAAAAGCCGGACGACCGCGTCGGCATGATCCATGCGCTTGCCACCATGCCCGAGCATCCGCAGAGCGTGCCGATCAACATGCTGGTGCAGGTCGAAGGCACGCCGGTGTCGCATGGCCAGCAGTTCGACCCGCTGGATTTCGTCCGCACCATCGCGGTGGCGCGCATCGCCATGCCGCGCTCGATGGTGCGGCTGTCGGCCGGCCGCGAGGAGATGAGCGAGGAGACCCAGACGCTGTGCTTCCTCGCCGGTGCCAATTCGATCTTCTACGGGCCGAAGCTCCTCACCACGCCGAACCCAGGCCGCGACAAGGACATGGCGCTGCTCGACAAGCTCGGCATGACGCCGATGGACGTGAACGAGCACGGCTGACGCCGTCTCGTCGGTTATCGCTGCAGGATTTTCTGCAGGGTCGACATCACCCGCGGATGCCCGCTCTGCGCGACGTTGAAGCGCATGAAGGCTGCTGCCGATTGTGCGGCGCTGAACACATTGCCCGGCGCCAGCACGACATTTTCCGCGAGCGCGGCACGCGCCACGTCGGCGGAATCAAAGCCCTCAGGCAAACGGCACCAGAGATAAAAGCCGCCGCGTGGCATCAGCCATGGCGTGACGCCGAGACGCTGGAGTTTGTCCGCCATGTCGCGGCGGGCGCGGACGAGGCGGCGGCGTAGCTCTTCCATGTGCTTGCGATAGCTGCCGCCGGCCAGAACGCCGGCGATCAACTCCGTCGCCATCGGGCTCGGTCCGCCGAAACTGGTCGCGACCTGCAGATCCACGAGGTCGGCGATCCAGTCGGCGCGGCCGGCGATATAGCCGCATCGCGCCGATGCAGACAGCGTCTTGGAAAAGCTGCCGATGCGGATCACGCGGTTCAGGCCGTCGAGCGCCGTGAGCCGCACCGACGGCTCGGGTTCGAAATCGGCAAAGATGTCGTCTTCGACAATCGTCAGGTCGTGAGCGGCGGCGGCGTTGAGCAGGCGATGCGCCGTCTGCGCCGACAGTGTCGCTCCCGTCGGATTATGCAGCGCCGAATTGGTGATGTAGAGCCGTGGATGTTCGGCAGCGAGCGTTGCTTCGAACGCGAGAAGGTCAGGCCCCGATGTCGTGTAGGACACGCTGACGATCTTGACCTGATGTGCGCGCAGCAATGCTCGGAAATTGAAATAGCATGGGTCGTCGATCAGCACCGTGTCGCCGGGGCGGAGCAGGAAGCGGCAGATCAGATCGACGGCCTGCGTGCCCGACGCCGTCAGGAACAGTTGGTCAGCCGATGCGGTCAGCCCCTCTTCGGCGAACCGCGCCAGGATCAGGCGACGCAGCGTCGGCGAGCCGCGCGTCATGCCGTAATCCGCGAGGGTGACATCCTCGGCGCGCGCGAGCGCGCGTAACGCGCGGCGCATGGCTTCGCCCGGCATCCAGTCGGCTGGCAGCCAGCCACAGCCCGGTTTCAATGCTGCGGCGTCGGCATCGAGCGACTGACGAGAGACCCAGAACGGATCGACTGCGCGGTCGTGTTGCGGTCGATCGTCGGCCAGCGCCAGCGGCGGCAGCGCGCTCGGCGAAACATAAAAGCCGGAGCCGGCACGCGAGCGGATCAGCCCTTCCGCGACCAGCCGCTCATAGGCCTCCACCACCGTGGACGGCGATACGCTCATCGTCGAGGCGAATTGGCGGATGGAGGGCAGGCGGTCGCCGGCGGCGAGCGCGCGGCTCGCGACCTTGGCGCGTATCGCCTGCATGACCGTGGTGGTCCGCAGGCCTTTCCGATCGGGTGTGTCCGGTTGAGCCAAGTGTATCCTATCCATGAGCCATACAGTTTGGCCAGATTGTATCGATCTGTCCCTGCCGCCGCCAGCCGCTCTCGCTTATCCCCGACTGGAAAGCGAGGGGTGATGAACGGCGTTCGACCGTCGATCGACGGATGGGGCAGTGGCTTCCTCGGCGTGCTGATTTTCAGCGGTTCCCTGCCGGCCACCCGCGTGGCCGTGTTCGGGTTCTCGCCGCTGTTTCTGACCTGCGCGCGGGCGATCATCGCTGCGCTTCTCGGGATGGCGCTCCTGCTGGCGCTGCGGCAGGCGCGGCCTGCGCGTCACGATCTGGTGTCGCTGACCATCATCGCGGTCGGTGTGGTGATCGGATTTCCGCTGCTGACGGCGCTGGCGCTCCAGCACATCACGTCGGCGCATTCGATCGTCTTCATCGGTCTGCTGCCGCTGGCGACGGCGGTATTCGGAGTGTTGCGGGCCGGCGAGCGGCCGAAGCCGCTGTTCTGGGTGTTTTCGTGTCTGGGCAGCGCCACGGTGGTGGCCTTCGCCTTGTCCAATGACGATGCGGCGTCGCTAACCGGAGATCTTTTGATGGTCGCCGCCGTGATCGTGTGTGGCCTCGGCTACGCGGAGGGCGCGAAGCTTTCGCGCCGGATCGGTGGCTGGCAGGTGATTTCGTGGGCGCTGCTGCTCGCCGCGCCGCTGATGGGACTGCTGGCTGTCGTCACGCTGCCGCCGTCGTGGCAGGCGATCGACGTGCCGGCATGGATCGGGCTCGCCTACGTCTCGGTTTTCAGCATGCTGGTTGGGTTCGTGTTCTGGTATCGCGGCCTCGCTCGCGGCGGCATCGCAAGCGTCGGCCAGCTACAGTTGCTGCAGCCGTTCTTCGGCCTGGCGCTCGCCGGCATGCTGCTCGGCGAGGCCGTGCCGTGGACGATGATTGCCGCGACCGGCCTGATCGTCGTGTGTGTCGCCTTCGCGCGGCGCTACGCGTGAGCGCGCGTCAGCCGAACTGCCGCACGAAGGCCAAGCCCGCGAACAGGCCGGCGATCGCGATCACCACCGAGCCGATCACGTAGAACGCCGCGAGGCCGACTTCGCCGCGCTCGTACAGCAGCGCCGCGTCGAGCGAGAAAGTCGAGAACGTGGTGTAGCCGCCGAGGATGCCGGTGGTGAGGAACAGCCGCCAGTGCTGTGAGGCATCGCCCTTGAAGGCAAAATAGCCGGCGATCAGGCCCATCACGATTGAGCCGGTGATGTTGATGAAGAAGGTCGCGTAGGGGAAATGATTGCCGAGCACGCGCACGCCGGCGATGTTGAGTCCGTGCCGGAGCATGGCGCCAAGGCCGCCGCCGATAAACACCATCAGATAGCCCATCGTCTGTCCTTTTCTGTCGGGCGAGCCAGCAAAAAGCCGCCTCGCGGCGGCCTGGACACACGGTCCTGCCGCCAGATGCGGCACAGGCCGCATCGGTTGTTCGGCAGGAGTCATCAGCCCTTACGCACACAGTGTTCGAGCCACATGCGTTGGGCGGTTTCGGGGGAACCCCATCCCCATCGGAGCGACGCTAACCGGCCACGCGGCGGCCGGTCAATCGCTGCAATTCCTCAATGCACTGATCGCACTTTCGTTCGCATTTGCGAAAAAGGCCGGGCGAAATTTGCGGCGCCCACTGGACGGGACAAGGAAACCGGGACGTAATGTCGCATCGCCCTCGTTTTTCTCCGCAAGGATTGATCCATGCCTTTCTCCCTGTCCCGCAGGCTCTGCCGGGCCTTGCTCGTTCCCGCGATCGCCGCTCTGTCCGTCGCCGCCGCGCTGCCGGCGCGGGCGCAGGGTACGATGGAATTGAAGATCATCGCCCCGGCGGCTCCGGGCGGCGGCTGGGATCAGACGGCGCGGTCGCTGCAGCAGGCGATGATCGCGGAGAAGCTGGTCAGGAACGCGCAGGTCATCAACGTCAACGGCGCGGGCGGCACCGTCGGCCTCGCGCAATTCGTCAACGGCGCCAAGGGCGACGGCAACCAGCTTCTGGTCAACGGCTTCGTCATGGTCGGCGCGATCCTGCTGAACAAGTCGCCGGTGACCCTGAAGCAGGCGACGCCGATCGCACGGCTCACCGAAGAAACGCAGATCATGGTGGTGCCGGCCAATTCGCCGATCAAGAACGCCAAGGATCTGGTCGAGGCGGTGAAGAAGGACGTCGCCAAGGTGACCTTCGCCGGCGGTTCGGCCGGCGGCGTCGACCACATCATGGCGGCGCTGTTCGTCGGTGCGGCTGGCGCCGCCGCATCGAAGGTGAACTACGTCGCGTTCTCCGGCGGCGGTGAATCGCTCGCGGCCATCCTCGGCGGCAAGGTGACCGCCGGCATTTCCGGCGTCAGCGAATACGAAGGCCAGATCAAGGCCGGCAAGCTGCGCGCCATCGGCGTGACGTCGGAAAAGCGGCTGCCGGGCGTCGACGTGCCGACCTTCAAGGAGCAGGGCGTCGATCTGGTGCTCACCAACTGGCGCTCGGTGTTCGCGCCGCCCGGCATCACCGATGCGCAGAAGAAGACTCTCGGCGATCTGATCGCGCAGGTGGTGAAGTCGAACACCTGGAAGGAGATCCTCAAGCAGAAGGGCTGGGATGACGGCTATCTGCCGGCGGATCAGTTCGCGGCGTTCCTCGACAAGGAGCAGGAGCGCGTTGCCGGGGTGATGAAGACCGTCGGCCTGGTGAAATAGCCGCGGCATCATCATGACATCGCCGGACGACGCGGTGAAACCGCAACAACCGGGGCGGCCTGACAAGGCCGCTCTGGCCATCGCCGCCGTGCTGCTGCTGCTGGCGCTGGCGATCTTCTGGGACACGCATACGCTGGAGCTGGCGCCGACTTATGGCCTCGGTCCGAAGGCGATGCCCTATGTGATCGCCTGCGGCCTCGCGGTGCTGGCGGTCGCCAATGCCGTGCTGGCTTGGCGCGGCGAATTCCCCGCGCGCGAAAGCCTCGACACCCGCGCCATCGTCCTGATCCTCGGCGGCTTTGCCGCGCTGATCGCGCTGATCGCGCTCGGCGGCGGCTTCATCATCGCGACGGCGGTTCTGTTCACGGCGACGTCGGCGGCGTTCGGCCGCCGCGCCATCCACATCGACTTCGCCATCGGTCTGGTGCTTGGCGTCGCGATCTTCCTGCTGTTCGACAAGCTGCTGACGCTGGCCCTGCCGGCGGGGCCGCTGGAACGACTGTTCTGAGGCGCCGCCATGGAAACGTTCTACGCACTGCTGCACGGACTGACGATCGCGGCACAGCCGCTCAATCTCGTCTACGCGCTGATCGGCGTGCTGCTCGGCACCGCGGTCGGCGTGTTGCCCGGCATCGGCCCGGCGCTCACCGTCGCGCTGTTGCTGCCGATCACCTTCAAGCTCGATCCGGCCGGTTCGCTGATCATGTTCGCCGGCATCTATTACGGCGGCATGTATGGCGGCTCGACCACGTCGATCCTGATCAACACGCCGGGCGAGAGCGCGTCGATGGTCACGGCGCTCGAAGGCAACAAGATGGCCAAGGCCGGGCGCGGCGGTCCGGCGCTCGCGACCGCGGCGATCGGCTCGTTTGTCGCCGGCACCTTGGCGACGCTCGGCATCGTGTTCCTCGCGCCGTGGCTCGTCTCGGTGGCGGTGAATTTCGGTCCGGAGGATTATTTCGCGCTGATGTGCGTCGCCTTCATCACGGTGTCGGCGACCTTCGGCGATTCTCCGGTGCGGGGACTGATCTCGCTGTTCATCGGCCTCGCGCTCGGCCTGATGGGCATCGACAAACTCACGGGGCAGGCGCGGCTCACCTTCGGCGTGCCGGATCTGCTCGACGGCGTCGAGGTGACGACGCTCGCGGTCGGCCTGTTCGCGATCGGCGAGGCGCTCTACGTCGCGTCGCGCCGGCATCTCGGTGAGGAGAAGCTCGAGCCGGTGCGCGGCTCGCTGTGGATGACCGCGCAGGACTGGAAGCGTTCGTTCTGGCCGTGGATCCGCGGCACGCTGTTCGGCTTTCCGATCGGCGCATTGCCGGCCGGCGGCGCGGAAATCCCGACCTTCCTGTCGTATTCGACCGAGCGCCGTCTCACCAAGCATCCGGAGGAGTTCGGCCACGGCGCCATCGAAGGCGTCGCCGGTCCGGAAGCGGCGAACAATGCCTCGGCGGCCGGCACGCTGGTGCCGCTGCTGACGCTCGGTCTGCCGACCTCGGCGACCGCGGCAATGATGCTCGCGGGCTTCCAGCAATACGGACTCAATCCGGGACCGCTGCTGTTCGCCGAACGGCCGGACCTGGTCTGGGGTTTGATCGCCAGCCTGTTCATCGCCAACGGCATGCTGCTGGTGCTCAACCTGCCGCTGGTCGGCCTGTGGGTGCGTCTGCTGGCGATCCCGCAGCCATGGCTTTACGCCGGCATCCTCGTGTTCGCGACCATGGGCACCATCGCCGCGAAGCCGTCGGTGGTCGAACTGACGATGCTGGTGATCTTCGGCGTGATGGGCTTCCTGATGCGCCGCTTCGATTTCCCGGTGGCGCCGGTGGTCGTCGGCCTGATCCTCGGTCCGGTCGCGGAATCGCAGTTGCGCCGCGCGTTGCAGATCAGTCTCGGCGATCCGATGGTGCTCTTGCAAAGCCCGATGTCGGCGACGCTGCTCGGCCTCGCGCTGCTCGCTCTGCTCGCGCCGTTCATCCTGCGCGGCATGAACCGCTTCAAGGCGAACGAGGATTAGAGCAAGTGGCCGCCTCGCTCTTCGAGACGCGGACTTCCTGCTCCTCAGGATGAGGAGCGAGAGCGTGCGTCGTTCTCCGTCACCCTCTCC
>JBQCFU010000204.1:0-5266 GCA_051958775.1 Pseudolabrys sp. | reverse complement strand
ATGGAATATCGCCGCGTCACCGTGCCGGTGGAATTTCTGCATGATCAGGAGGCGCTGGTGTACACCGCTGGCTCCGCTCTGCGGCCGGACGTGAAGGGCGCAGGCTACTGGGTGTTCACGCAGGCGCGACTGCCGGGCGGCAGCACGGTGATCGTCAATCGCGGCTTTGTGCCGCTCGATCGCAAGGATCCGAGCACCCGCCGCGAAGGACAGGTGAGTGGCCCGGTCGACATCGTCGGCCTGCTGCGCTGGCCGGATGAGCGCGGCATGTTCACGCCGAACGACGAGCCTGCCAACAATGTCTGGTATGTGCGCGATCCTGCGGTGATCGGCCCCGCGAAGAAGTGGGGAAGCGTCGCGCCGTTCTTCATCGACATGGAGGCGCCGCTTCCGCCGGGCGGCCTGCCGAGCGCGGCCCGCTCCGTGCTCAAGCTCGCCGACAACCACCTGCAATACGCGCTCACCTGGTTCGGCCTCGCGCTGACCCTGGTCGGGGTCTATCTGGTGTGGATGATCCGCCGGTTCCGGGGCTGAATCGGCCTTCCTTGTCCTTGCGACCGCAACCGACTAGTCTGCAGCCAAACCGGCCGGACGGCGAAGAAAGCCAAGCTAAATCAATGCGTTATATTTCATCACGGGGCGAAGCCCCGGTGCTCGATTTCATCGACGTGATGCTGACCGGGCTCGCCCGCGACGGCGGTCTTTACGTGCCGGAAAGCTGGCCGCGGCTCACCCCCGATGCGATCGCCGGCTTTGCCGGGAAGCCCTATGCCGAGGTCGCGGTCGAGGTGCTGCGGCCATTCGTCGGTGCGGCCCTGCCGGAGGCCGACCTCGCCCGCATGGCGCGCGAAGCATACGGCACGTTCCGCCATCCCGCCGTGGTGCCGCTTGTCCAGCTCGGCAGCAACACCTTCGTCGCCGAGCTGTTTCACGGCCCGACCCTGGCGTTCAAGGATCTCGCCATGCAGCTCGTGGCGCGGCTGATGGATCATGCGCTGCGCGCGCGCGGCGAGCGCACCACCATCGTCGTTGCCACTTCGGGCGACACTGGGGGCGCCGCGGTCGAGGCATTCCGCGGTCTCGCGCAGGTCGATGTGATCGTGCTGTTCCCGAATGGCCGCGTTTCCGACGTGCAGCGTCGCATGATGACCACCGCGACCGACGACAACGTCCACGCGCTCGCCATCGAAGGCACGTTCGACGATTGTCAGGCGCTGGTGAAGGCGATGTTCAACCATCACGCCTTCCGCGACCGGGTGAAGCTGTCCGGTGTCAACTCGATCAACTGGGCGCGCATCGTCGCGCAGGTGGTTTACTATTTCACCGCCGCCGTCGCGCTCGGCGCGCCGCATCGTCCGGTGACGTTCACCGTGCCGACCGGTAATTTCGGCGACGTATTTGCCGGCTATGTGGCGGGCGAGATGGGTCTGCCGGTGGAACGGCTCACGGTCGCCACTAATGTCAACGACATCCTGGCGCGCACAATCGCCACCGGCCATTACGAGCCGCGCGATGTGGTCGCGACCTCGTCGCCGTCGATGGACATTCAGGTGTCCTCGAATTTTGAGCGGCTGCTGTTCGACGCCTATGGGCGCGATGCCGGCGCGGTGCGCGGCCTGATGAATTCGCTGACGCAGTCGCGCCGCTTCTCCATTGCCGCGCCGGCCCTCGCGCGCATTCGCGATCGCTTCACCGCCGGCCGCGCCAGCGAGGATGAGACCGCGGCGACGATCCGCGCGCTCCGCCGCGAGACCGGCTATGTCGCCGATCCGCACACCGCCGTGGCGCTCGCCGTTGCCGAGAAGGAGCCGCGCGACGCCGCGACGCCGATGGTGGTGCTGTCCACCGCGCATCCGGCGAAATTCCCCGATGCGGTGGAAGCGGCCTGCGGCGTGCGGCCCGGCCTGCCGGACTGGTTGAGCGGTCTCAATACCGCGAAAGAGAACATGACGGTGCTGCCCGCTGATCAGGCGGTCGTCGAGAAATTTGTCACTGGCGCCGCCCGCGCCGCGCGCGAAGGAGCCGCCGCATGAGCGTCGCCGTCACCAAGCTCAAGTCCGGTCTCACCGTTGTCACCGACGACATGCCGCATCTGCAGACGGCGTCGCTCGGCGTCTGGATCGGCGCCGGCAGCCGCAACGAGCTGCCGCAGGAGCACGGCATTGCGCATATGCTCGAGCATATGGCCTTCAAGGGCACCAAGCGCCGCAACGCACGCCAGATCGCCGAGGAGATCGAAGCGGTCGGCGGCGATCTCAATGCCGCGACCAGCGTCGAAAGCACCGGCTATTTCGCGCGCGTGCTGAAGGCGGATGTGCCGCTGGCGCTCGACGTGCTGTCCGACATCCTCACCGAGCCGACCTTCGTGCCGGAAGAGGTGGCGCGCGAGCAGGGCGTGATCGTGCAGGAGATCGGCGCGGTCGGCGACACGCCGGATGATCTGGTGTTCGAGCGCCTGCAGGAAACCGCGTTTCCCGATCAGCCGATCGGCCGCGCCATTCTCGGCACGCCGGAGACGGTGCGTTCGTTCGACGGTGTTGCGCTGCGCGGCTATCTCTCGCGCAATTATCGCGCGCCGGACATGGTGGTGGTCGGCGCCGGTGCGGTGACGCACGAGCAGATCGTCGCCGAAGCCGAACAGCGCCTCGGTTCGTTCGCCGGTCCTGCCAATCCGAAGCCGGAAGCGGCGACGTTCGGCGGCGGCACGCGGCTCGAATCCCGCGATCTCGAACAGGTGCATATCGCGCTGGCGCTCGAAGGGTTGCCGGCGCGTGATCCGGAGATTCACGCGCTGCAGGTGTTCACCGGCGCGCTCGGCGGCGGCATGTCCTCGCGCCTGTTCCAGCAGGTGCGCGAGCAGCGCGGCCTCTGCTACACGATCCAGGCGTTCCACATGCCTTATGTCGATACCGGAATGTTCGCGCTCTATGCCGGCACCGACGCCGCCGACGTGCCGGAACTGATGCGCGTCTCCGTCGCCGAGATCGCCGACGCCACCGAGACGCTGACCGAAGCGGAAGTGGCGCGCGTCAAGGCGCAGATGAAGGCCGGCCTCCTGATGGCGCTGGAAAGCTCGGAGGCGCGGGCCAGCCAGCTCGCCCGCCAGATGCTGATCCATGGTCGGCCGATCCCGCTCGAAGAGATCATCGCCAAGGTCGATGCCGTGACGGTGGAGCGCGCCCGGGCTGCCGGCCGTGCGGTGATCAGCCGGGGCCGTATCGCCATGTCTGCGCTCGGGCCGGGACGGGGCCTTGAGAATGCGGCGACGATCGCGGAAAGTCTGGTCCAGCGCGCGGCATAAAATCGAGCCGAGAGATGGCGTTCTTCCGCTCCACCAATTTCCCCGAACAGACCACCGTGATCTGGGGCGAGGGTGTGAAGCTGCGCGCGCCGTTGATGGGCGACTATCCGGCGTGGGCCGAACTGCGCGCGGCGAGCCGCGAATTCCTGACGCCGTGGGAGCCGACCTGGTCGGCGGACGATCTCACCCGCGGCGCGTTTCGCCGCCGTCTCCGGCGCTATGCCGACGATCAGCGCGCCGACCTTGCTTATGCCTTCCTGCTGTTTCGCTCCGCCGACGACGTGCTGCTCGGCGGGCTGACGCTGGCCAATGTCCGCCGGGGTGTCGCCCAGGCGGCCACCGTCGGCTACTGGATGGGCGCGCCCTATGCCGGGCAGGGCTATATGAGCGCCGCGCTGCAGGCGATCCTGCCGTTCTGCTACAACGAACTGCGGCTGCATCGCGTCGAGGCGGCCTGCATTCCGCGCAATGCGCCGTCGATCCGGCTCCTGGAGAAGTCCGGCTTTCAGCGCGAGGGGCTGGCCAAGGAATATCTCTGCATCAACGGCGTCTGGCAGGATCACCTGCTGTTCGGCCGCGTCAAGGCGCAATCCGAGACATGAGGGGGAGCGCCGGGTTTCCGACACGATCATGCCGGATAAGCCGCGGCAGTTTTGTCTGCCTTCCGGCGACTTCTGTGCCGGCCGGCAACATCGCGGGTGGCTTGGGTTTGCCCGCACGCCGCTGATATAACACCTTCTGCCAACAGTGATGAGTATCGCCGATGACCGAACGATCCGTGTCCGCCCGCCTTGCTGTAACCGCCGCCGTGCTGCTGCTCGGCGCCGCCGTGTCGGGCTGCTCGTCGGTCAGCAATATGTTCGGCTCGTCGTCGGCTCCTTCGGCGACAGCGAGCGCATCCGGTTCGTCCGACCTGCTGCCTGGCGCGGGTACCGCAGGTACCGCGGCCGGCGCGCAGGCTGCGGCCACGCCGGCAACCCCGGCGGACTTCGACTGCCCGTCGGTGGAGATCCGCTCCGGCGCCTCAACGCTGACCATCAATGCCGCGGGCAAGCCGGCCGAAAGTGGCGCGCTCGATCTGCGCTATCAGGGTTCGATCGTGCGCACGGCGCGCGAGTGCCAGCTCAATGCCGGCAACGTCAATCTGCGCGTCGGTATTGAGGGCCGCGTCGTGCTCGGCCCGGCCGGCGGTCCCGGCAATATCGACGTGCCGATCCGCCTCGCGGTCGTCGAGGAAGGGCCGAATCCGAAAACCGTCGCGACCAAGCTCTATCGCACAACGGTTGCGATTCCGCCGGACCAGAGCAATTCGAATTTCTATTTCGTCGCGGAAGACCTCGCCTTCCCGATGCCACGCGGCAACGCCATCGACAAATACGTGGTCTATCTCGGTTTCGATCCGCAGGCCGAACCGGCGCGACCGCAGCGCCGCCCGGCGCGCCGCAACGCGCGGTAAAGCACTCGATCAGAGCAGCAGCCGCGCTTACCAGCCGCGCAGCGCGATCACGGTGCTCTTCAGGAGCCGCATGTCGGTGATCACCGTGCGGGCGCCCGATGCCGTGAGTTGAGCGGCGAGGTGCGGGCCGGCATGGCTGCCGCCGACGAAGCCGATCGGTGTCATGCCGGCTGCTGCTGCCGCGGTCACGCCGACCGGCGAATCCTCGACGACGATGCAGTCCTGCGGACGCACGCGCATCTTTTCGGCGACCAGCAGGAATACGTCCGGTGATGGCTTGCCGCGCGCCATGTCGCTCGCGGAAAACAGATACGGGTCGAAGAACCGGAGGAGGCCGACGGTCTCGAGGCTCATCCGCATGCGGTCGAGCGGCGAGGAAGATGCGACGCATTTGCGGCCGCGCAGCCAGGTCAGCGCGTGCGCCACATGGGCAGTCGCGCGCAGGTCCTGCTGGAATTGCGCCAGGGTGGCGGCGGCGACATGGGCGGTGAAGCCGTCCGGGAGCTTTC
>JBQCFU010000203.1:0-4073 GCA_051958775.1 Pseudolabrys sp. | reverse complement strand
ATCAACGACTATCTGATGCGGCCGATCGACAAGAACGAGCTGTTGGCGCGCGCGCGCACGCAGATCCGCAAGAAGCGTTATACCGACCGCCTGCGTGACAATGTGCAGACGTCGATCGAGGCGGCAATCACCGACGGTCTCACCGGTCTCTACAATCGCCGCTATATGGAAACCCATCTCGGGACGCTGGTGGAGCAGGCCGCGCAGCGCGGCAAGGCGCGGACGACGCTGGTGCTCGACATCGACTATTTCAAGTCGGTCAACGATACCCACGGCCACGATGCCGGCGATGACGTGCTGCGGGAATTCGCGCTGAGGATTCGCAAGTCGATCCGCAATATCGATCTTGCTTGCCGTCTCGGAGGCGAGGAGTTCGTCATTGTCATGCCGGATACCGATATGACGGTAGCGGCGACAGTGGCCGAGCGCCTGCGTCGCCGGATCGCCGGAGAGCCGTTCCCGATCCAGCAGGGGACGAAGCTGCTCAACGTGACGCTGTCGATCGGCATTGCCGCGCTGTCCCAGCCCGACGATACCGCCGCGACCATCCTCAAGCGCGCAGACCTGGCGCTTTACCGCGCCAAACGGGATGGTCGAAACCGGGTGGTGGCCGACGCCGCTTAGGTTGATCCACGCGGTTGAATCCGCATCCGGCACCGATTTGCGGTCGTGGCATTTGGTGAAAATTATCGCGAATTTTTCACCGCCGAAATTCAGTAGTCCTGTCAGTGCTTTTAAACTTTGACTTGTTCCATTAACCGCCGCGCTTAGGTTCCGTCTCACGTCTGCCGGGGCGGTGAGGAGCCGCAACCTTCGTCGTCCCGCGGAGACCGACCGGTCCGGGAATGGCGTATGTGGCCTCCAACTGAAGCCGCCGTTCCCGGCCGGTCCCCTTCAGCCATTGTCCCGACAACACAAAAGAAAAAAGGCGCCTCGCGGCGCCTTTCGGGTCGTCGTTACACTGTCGTCGATTACTTGATCTTCGACTCGCGATATTCGACGTGCTTCTTCGCGACCGGGTCGTACTTCTTCTTCACGAGCTTTTCGGTCTGCGTGCGGGAATTCTTCTTGGTCACGTAGTAATGACCAGTGTCGGCGCTCGACACGAGTTTGATCTTGAGCGTAACGGCCTTGGCCATAGCAGAACCTCTGGGCAACCTTTGGGGAAACGGCGCGGGGCCGCGTATTTGGCGGGGAACCTAACGTCCGGCCGCCGAATGTCAAGAAATCCTGCGTCGGTCCGTGCTTACAGGAGTTCCCGGAAAAACTCCTGATTTTCCATATAGTAATAGGGGACGGGGAGGTCGTGATGGAGCCCGTCGGCGATCCGCGCGTCGAGTTCCTCCAGCACCACGCTGGTGATGGTCGGGATATCCAGGGTTTTGGCCTCGGGCAGTGGGATCCAGACGAGTTCGACCAGTTCGGAATCCGGGCTGACGACGCCGTCGATCCGGTGGCCGATCGCCTCGGCATCGGCCGTGAAAAACCGGGTGTCGAAACGCTTCGGCCGTTTGGGCGGGGTGATCGCGCGTGCGACGAAGTGAAATTGCGACAAGTCCGGGTGAATCGCTGCCGCTGCAAACGGCTGCCATTCTTCATTCGGGACTGACGGCGGCATGTCGCGTTTCTGGCCGAGGAGAAGGCCCGTTTCCTCGCAGGTTTCGCGAAGGGTGGCGAGCGCGAAGGCGCGGGCGGCCGGCACGGTGCCGTCGATGCGCAGCGCGAGCTTCACTTCCGCGCGCGGATCGAGCTCACCGATGCTCGGCATCAAGGCGTCGCTCTGTTCGATGCGGCCCCCCGGAAAAACAAATTTGCCGGGCATGAATTTGAGACCGTCGTGACGCCGGCCCATCAGCACTTTCGCCTGCGGTCCCGACCGGTCGATCAGGATCAGCGTCGCCGCATCCTTCGGTTCGGAGTCCGGGAATGTTTGGTCGCGGGCGACCGTGGTCATCCGCTGCCTCAGAGCTTCTGGATCGATCATGACTGCCCGTGCCGTTTGTTCTTGTGCCGTTTGTTCTTGCCGCGCCGCTTCTCTGCCTTGTGCTTCCGCTCGCGCTTGGCGGAATCAAACCGGTGGCTCCGGAACGAACGTCCGGCAGGTGGGGAGCCCTTGCGTCCATCGGAGACGAGTTCGAACCGCAAGGCGCCCGCGACCGGAGCCGCCTCCACGAGCTTTACCGTGACGGGATCGCCGAGGCGATAGGTTTCTCCGCTGTGCGAGCCGACCATGGCATGCGCTGCTTCGTTGTAGCGGAAATATTCGTTGCCGATGGTGCGTGCGGGAATGAAACCGTCGGCGCCGGTCTCGTTGAGCTTGACGAACAGACCGGCGGCGATGACGCCGGAAATGCGACCCTCGAAGGTCGCGCCGATCTTGTCCGCGAGGTAATACGCGATCAGCCGCTCGGTGGTTTCGCGCTCCGCCAGCATGGCGCGCCGCTCGGCAGCGGAAATGCGCGCGGCGATCTCGGCGAGTGCCGCTTGATCCTGGGAGTCCGGCAGGCCGTCGTCGCCGAGCCGCAAGGCGCGGATCAGCGCGCGGTGAACGATCAGATCGGCGTAGCGGCGGATCGGTGACGTGAAGTGGGCATAGCGGCGCAGATTGAGGCCGAAATGCCCGTAATTCTGCTCCGAATATTCCGCCTGCGCCTGGCTGCGCAGCACCACTTCACTGACAAGTTGCTCGGAATCCTGACCCCGGACGCGATGCAGGATGTGGTTGAACGCCTGGCTGCGGAGCGCGCCGGCTTTGGCAAAGGGGATGTCCAGCGTTTTAAGAAATTCACGCAGCGCGTTGATCTTCTCGATGCCTGGTTCGTCGTGCACCCGATAGATCAGCGGCGTGCCGGCGCGCTCCAGCGTTTCTGCGGCGCAGACATTGGCGAGGATCATGAATTCCTCGATCAGCCGGTGTGCCTCCAACCGTTCTGCGACGACGACGCGGGCGACGGTGCCGTCGGGATTGAGCACCAGCTTGCGTTCCGGCAGATCGAGATCGAGCGGCGAACGGTGCTCGCGCGCGCGCTTGAGCGCGGCATAGGCGTCGTAGAGCGGCCGGAGCACAGGTTCGAGCAGCGGACCGGTGGTGTCATCGGGGCGGCCGTCGATCGCCGCCTGTGCCTGCGCATAAGCGAGCTTCGCAGCAGAGCGGATCATCACCCGGTGGAAGCTGTGCGTCTTCTTACGGCCCGATGCATCGATGACGATGCGCACAGCAAGTGCAGGGCGGTCTTCCTTCGGACGCAGCGAGCAGAGATCGTTGGAGATGCGCTCGGGCAGCATCGGCACGACCCGATCCGGGAAATAAACCGAATTGCCGCGCACGAGCGCTTCACGGTCGAGCGCGGAGCCGGGCGTTACATAGGCGGCCACATCAGCGATGGCGACCGTGAGGACGAAGCCGCCGGTATTGCCGGGATCGACATCCGGTTCGGCAAAGACGGCGTCGTCGTGGTCCTTCGCGTCCGGCGGATCGATGGTGACGATCGGCAGCTTGCGCCAGTCCTCGCGCCCGGCGAGCGTCACCGCCTTGGCGGCAGCGGCTTCCGCCAGCGTGTCGGCGCGAAATTCCTGCGGAATGTTGTGGGCGTGGATCGCGATCAGGCTGACGGCCTTTTCGCTGGCAAGCGATCCGAGCCGTTCCACCACGCGGCCATGCGGCAGGCCGAGGCGCGGCGCGCCCGCAGGCGACACGGCGACGAGGTCGCCGTCCTTGGCGTCGCCGGTGGCGCCCGGCGGGATCGCGATCTCGCGATTGAGCTGCTTCTTGTCGACGGGCTGCATGCGCCCGCCGCCATTCGGCAGGGCACGGAACACGCCGAGCACCCGCTGACGTGCCTTGTCGATGCGGCGGATGACACGACCGCTGTAGCGCTCGGGATCATCCACGTCGCCGCTGTCCTCGACATGCAGCAGCACCCGGTCGCCGATGCCGGCGGCTTCGTGGGAACGGACACGGTGCGGCACGCGCACGATGATGCGCGGGGCAGGACCATTGGCCTCGTCCCATTCGTCCGGCACGGCGATCAAATCGCCATCGCGGTCACGTGAGACAATGTCGGCGAAGATCG
>JBQCFU010000202.1:0-4502 GCA_051958775.1 Pseudolabrys sp. | reverse complement strand
ACCACGCCTTCCTGACCAAGTTCGGCGTGTTCATCGGCATCGCCGTGGTGTCGATCACGCCGACGGTGGAATTCCTGACTTGGCGCAAGGCAGTGCGTGCCGGGGAGGTGCCGCAGGTCGAGGAGCGCACGCTGCGCAAGCTTGCCGCGTTCCTCCACTGCGAGCTTGCCGGCATTGTCGTCATCCTGCTGTGCGCCGCGATCATGGCGCGCGGCGGCTGGGTCTGACTTCGACTCGGGGTCAGTGATCGTTGCGCTGCGTCTTGAAGTGACGTAGCCGCCGCTCGGCGATGCGGAACGCCTCGTTGATGGCGTTCGACAGATCGGGTTTCTGGAACGTGTTCAGCAGATGCTCCGGCTCGTGCGACACGACGATGTCCTTGTAGCCCGGCACGCTCATCTCGATGCGCACCACCGGCGGAATGGTGTGGCTCGCATTGTCGGCGCGCTGGTCGACGCGCACCCGGCAGGTGGTCATTCGGCCGTAGATGCGCTCCAGCCTGTCGAGGTGGTTCTGAATCTCGGTTTCCGCTTCCGGGGTACCGGCGAGATTGTGGAACGAGATTTCGGGCTGGATCTGCATGCGGGCCTCCATGGTGGGTCTCATAGGAGCAACGCGCGGAAACGGTCGATGTTTCGCGCGATCCGGTCTGTGCGAGGCGGCAAGGGCGGGACAGCCCGTGTTGCAACCGGTGGCTGTGGTCTTAATTCCCGCATTCTGAGCGTGAAATCGGTGGCGCTTCATTAACCGGAATGAATTACCAACCGCGTGGGCAAAGGGCGCGCGTGAGTTTCTTCCGGACATTTGGGTTTGACGCTGCTGTCATCGGCGCGGTGGCGCTGATCGGCACGGGTGCGACCGCATCGGCGATGCTGATGCCGAAGACGACCGCACAAACTGTTGCGGTGGTGTTCGCGCCCTGGACCTCGCCGCAGCAGGCTCTGCTGGACGCGGCCGAAGCGGGCGGGCGCGTCATCGGATTCGGCAGGCTCGCGTCGATCGTGATTGTCGCCCCCGATCATCACAACTATGCGCGCGATGTCGCCGCGCGCGGCGCGTGGCTGGTGGCCGATGCGGCGCGAGCCCGCGGCTGCGGTGTGCCGGATACGAACTGATCATGCAAAGACCATTGACGAGTCTGACCGCCTTCCAGGAAACCGTGGCACGCCTGCTGACGGGGCTGGCCCTGCTGCATGTCCCGGCGCTGATACTGGTCGCCTGGCTGCGCGGCATGAATGTGCCGGCGACGGCGGCGATTGCCATTCTGTTCGCCAGCGCGCCGGTGCTGCTGACGCTGCTGAAGCGGCCGTTGATCACGGTGGCGCTTGCGCTGGCGGTCGCGCTCGTCGGCCAGACCGCGCAGCTTGTCTATCTGATGGCCGGGCATCCGTGGCAGATCGAGATGCACTTCTACTATTTCGCGGTGCTCGCGCTGCTCGGCGGGTTCTGCGGATGGCGCACCATCGTGTTCGCGGCCGGCCTGATCGCCGCGCAGCACACATTGTTCAACTGGCTGATTCCGGAAGCGCTCTATCCGGGCGGCAGCGATTTCATGCGGGTGCTGGTACATGCCCTGATCGTGGTGATCGAAACCGCGATGTTGAGCTACATCGGCCTCACCATTCGTCAGGCGTTTGAACAGGCCGACCGGACGCGCGACATTGCGGAAAAGGCGGCTGCGGATTTGCAGGATCTCGCGGAGTCACGCGAAAGTCTGCTGTCCGACGCGACGTTGCGCGCCGACCGTACCGGCGAGTTGCTGGAGCGGTTTGAAGCGGAAATGGCCGCTTCGATCGAGGCGCTGCACGCAACCGCGAGCGCATTGCTCGGCAGCGCCGATCAGCTCGGCGCATCGGCAGCGAAGTCCACCGCGCAGATCATTGCCGTATCCAACGTTTCGGAAAGCACGGCACGGCGCGTGGAGCAGATGGCACAAGCCGGCGAGGAACTGACCCGCACCATCGATGAAGTGGGTGCCAGCGCCGCGCAATCGTCGCAGCTCGCCGCGTCGGCGGTGGCCGAGGCGCAGAAGACATCCGATACGGTCGACGAAATGGTTTCGGTGGCCCGCGAGATCGGCGACGTTACCGGTCTCATCTCCGGCATCGCCGCGCAGACCAATCTGCTGGCGCTCAATGCCACCATCGAGGCGGCGCGGGCCGGCGAGGCGGGGCGCGGCTTCAGCGTCGTCGCGCAGGAGGTGAAGGCCCTCGCCAACCAGACCGCGCGGGCGACCCAGGACATCGCGGTGCGCATTGCGGCGATGCAGGACACCAGCGCGCGCTCGGTCGGCGCGATCCAGACGATCTCGTCGCGGATTCATGAGCTCGACGGCGTGACGGCGACCATTGCCGTCGCGGTCGAGGAGCAGGCTGCCGCCACCCGCGACATCGCCGGCAACGTCGCTTCCGCCGCCACCGGGGTCGGTCATGTGGAAGAGGCTATCGCCACCATCGAGACGCTGATCGGTGAAAACCGCAGCGCGGTAGGCGACCTCAATGCCGCTGCCGACGCCTTGGTGAAGCAGACGCAAACCATCCGTGAGCGCGTGAAACTGTTCACCGGCGACATCGAACGGATGCGCGCCTGAGAAAATCCAGCCAGGAGATGCCATGACCCCGGAGCAAGGCCAGCTCGTCCGCCTGTCATTCGTGCAGATCATGGATCGAAAGCAGGATCTCGGCCGCATTTTCTACGAACGGCTGTTCGCGACCTCGCCGGCGTTGCGGCCGCTATTCAAGAACGGTGTCGACGAGCAGGCGCAGAAGCTGATCGACATGCTTGCGCTGGTGATCGGCAACCTGAAGAATCCGACCGGCCTCATCGGGATGCTCGAAGGACTCGGCCGTCGCCACGGCGGTTACGGTGTCAAGGACGAGCACTACGCGATCGTGGGCGAGGCGCTGGTCTGGTCCCTGCAAAAAGTGCTGGGCGCGGATTTCACCCCGGTACTGCGGGATGCCTGGGTCGCGCTCTATACGGTCGCGGCGGATACCATGAAACGGGCGGCCGCACCGCAGGCGCTGCGGGCTTAAGCGGCACGTTGGCGGCGTCGCCGGCGCGGCGCTATAGTTCTCTTCTTTATCGGGGGAGACGCAACATGCTGAAACGGTTTCTTGCAGGTGCAACCTTCGTCATCGTCGCGACGGCCTGGTCGGTGCCAGGCTTGGGGCAGGACGCGCCGATCAAGCGCATTCCGCTGCAGAAGTTCGACGTGCAGGGCAGCAACTACGAGGCGGTGATCGGCATCGCCGAGCTTGCGCCGGGCGTGAAGATCGGCCGGCATACGCATCCCGGCCATGAATCCGGTTACGTGCTCGATGGTGAACTGGTGCTGCTGGTGGATGGTCAGCCGGAGAAGACGCTCAAGCCGGGTGACTCCTATCAGATCTCGCACGCGGCGATCCACGACGCGCAGGCCGGCAGCAAGGGCGCCAAGGTGATCGCCACCTATATCGTCGAAAAGGGCAAGCCGCTCGCGCAGCCGGCGAAATGAGCGTCGACGGCAAACGCGCGACAACCCCGGCCTGACGTGTCTCTGGCCGGGGTTGTCTTGATGGTTACGTCGTTACTGGTTCGACGAACCCGAACCGGTGGTGCTCGGCGCCGGTTGCGCCGGCCGCTGTGCGGTTGACGGCGAAGGCGCAGGCGCCGGTGTCGTGCGCGAACTGGTCGCGGCTGGCGGCGTCGTTTCAGCCGTCTGCTGTGAGCCGGTGCCGCCAAACAGGAAGGCCAGCACCAGAACCACGACGGCGATGCCGGCAATCCAGCCCCACATCATTCCGCTGTCCGCTGCGTCGCCCCGCGGCACAGGTTCCATCGGAAGCGGATCATTGGGATCGATCGATGCTCGACCGGGCGGCGGGTCGCCCGGACGCGGCCTGGTATAGTTGGGATCGGACATCGTTACCTCCATGGATTTCTCCACGGAGATAACCGGTGGAACCAAGCCTCGGTTCCGACATGAATTGCGACGGAACCCGGAGTGTTTCACCGTTTGATCGGAACGGTAAACACTCTGGATTTGAAAGTTGTGCCTAGAACACCACGACGGAACGGATCGACTCGCCGCGGTGCATCAGATCGAAGCCCTTGTTGATGTCGCTGAGCGGCATCGTGTGGGTGATCATCGGATCGATCTCGATCTTCCCGTCCATGTACCAGTCGACGATCTTCGGCACGTCGGTGCGGCCGCGCGCGCCGCCGACCGTTGGGCCTTTCCCGGTGCGGCGGGTACCGAGCTGGATGGTACGTGTCTTAATCCCCGCGCCCGCAGGCGCGACGCCGATGACGACCGAGACACCCCAGCCGCGATGGCACGCCTCCAGCGCCTGCCGCATCACCGTGACATTGCCGGTGCAGTCGAAGGTGTAATCGGCGCCACCGATCTGGTCTTCCTTCGTCTTGGTCAAGTCGACGAGATAGGGAACAATGTCCTTGCCGATCTCCTTCGGGTTGACGAAATGTGTCATGCCGAAGCGTTCGCCCCAGGCTTTCTTGTC
>JBQCFU010000201.1:0-2004 GCA_051958775.1 Pseudolabrys sp. | reverse complement strand
CTGCCGGTGTTGACGACGATCGGATTGTACGGGCCGGCATAGACATTGGGGTCAATGAACAGATCGGTGAGCGCTGCTGTGACATGCGCCTTCGGCACATTCGACACGAACCCGTCGGTCACCGGCATCCGGCTGACGCCGTCGTTGACCACCGTGACCTCGATCTGGCCGAGCGTGTAGCGGTAGAAGCCCGGCGCCTGGGTGCCGGCCTGAGGCCTCGCGGCCGAGGCGATGCCGGCCATTCCGCCGGCTGACGCAGCCGTTATCGCGCTTCCCAGCCCTGCTGTCCCCTGTAGCATCGATCGTCGTGTCAGCATCGCAACGCTCCCCCCGTTTTCGCTTTTGCCGCCAGCGGTAGCGCCGCGTTGCCTATTCTCAAAATGGATCATATGAATTGCGATCATTCACTGAGCGAATGACGCATGAACCTCGGAGCTTTCGATCTCAACCTGCTCAAGGTGCTGAACGCGCTCCTCACCGAGCGACACGTCACGCGGGCGGCGGAGCGGCTCGGCCGATCCCAGCCTGCCGTCAGCAATGCGTTGCAACGCCTGCGTCAGTCGCTCGGCGACGAACTGCTGGTGCGATCACCGAATGGCCTCGCGCTCACGCCGCGCGCCGAACTGCTGCAACAGCCGCTGCGTGAATTGCTCGCACTGGTCGACGACACGGTGCTTGGCCCCTCGCCGTTCGACCCGACGACCACCGACGGCATTTTTCGGGTCGCTTTGCCGGACCGGCTGACCATCGCGATCGTCCCGCGCCTGTTCGAGCGTCTGCATCGCGCGGCACCGCGTCTTGCCTTGCAGATCGTCACCGCGGACCGCGACCACGCCGTCGAACTGCTCAATGCGGAGACGATCGATGCATTTGTCGGCTGGGTCGACGACCCTCCGCCGCATCTGCATTCGGAATTCCTGCTCGACGAAGCGCCGTTCTGCGTGATGCGCCGCAGTCATCCGCTCGCGAAACGCAAGCGGTTCACCATGAGCGCGCTGCTGAGCTATCCGCATCTCGCGGTCAGCGCAGCCAGCGGCCGGACGCAGATTTTCGACGACCGGCTGGCGCGGCACGGCCTCGAACGGCACGCGCAGGTGATCCTGACGAGCTTCACCGCCGTTCCGCATATGCTGCGTGGCAGCGACATGGTCGGCGTGTTCACGCGCTTTGCGGCGGAAGCTTTTTCCGTCACGGACGGATTGGTCAAACGGCCGTTGCCGCTCGATGTCGGCAACATCACCACCAATCTGATCTGGCACGCGCGCAATGATCGCGATCCGCGTCACGCCTGGTTGCGCGCGCAGATCACATCGGTCTGCAAGACGATCAGCAGGAAACCGGCGCGGCGCGCATCGGCGCGATCGCGCGGCTAATCGGCGTTCGCGCTTGCCTTGGCTTGCGCGGTCCCGCGCTTGCGGTAAAGGCGGATGCTCATCTGATCGTTGCCGATGATCTTCACTTCCGCTTCGGCATGGATCACGCGAACGTCCTTGTCACTGCCGGCGGACGCGGCGCGATGGCGCGGTGGCGCGGCCGGAATCGTACCTGTCGCATCCTCGACCGCAATCTGCTTGATGCGCGGGTGTTTCTTCTTCAACTCGGTGATCAGTTCGCGCGACGGAGCCTTCGCCGATTTCGAATGCGCGCGGCGGGACTGGGCGGCTGGCGCTACGTGCCGTGCAGCCTTCCGCGCGCGATAACGCGGCGGCGGCGCATAGGCCGGATGATACGGCATGACGAGGACGCCGGGCTGCGCACCACCGGCATAGGGATAAGGACGGCCGAGATTCGGCGGCATTGGCGCATCGGTGACGATGACGCGGTTGAAACCCTGGACCTGCGGCGGTGGCGGCACATAGCCGACGGGATAACCCGGTGCCGGCGCGTAGACTTGCGCAGCAGCCGTCGCAGCCGACAACACGACCGCAACTCCACCGGCCACCAGATAACGCACCATCAACATCCCACTTCCCCTGTCTCTCTCGTTCGTCCGACTTTGCGTCG
>JBQCFU010000200.1:0-3524 GCA_051958775.1 Pseudolabrys sp. | reverse complement strand
GGTGCCAAGGATCGCCGACGGCAGCCACGCATTCATGGTGCTCGACTTGCCGTTCTGGCCGATGATCAGGCCGTAGATCGGTGCGCCCAGTTCCTTCTGCACCAGCTTTACGGCGTTGACGTAATCGACCCCGAGCATCTGCCATTCGGTCGTGCTGGCCGGCGCACCGATCGCCGCCGCCGTCGCGATCCAGGCATCGTCGGGGACGTCTTCCATGGACCCCAGTTCCGGCTGTCCGGCATTCACCGCCGCCGTGCCCAGCATGCGGCCATGGTCGGCCCAGCCCCCACCGCCGGCTGCGAAAACCGAGCCGCCCTTCACGGCGCATTCGACGTCGCGCGCGGTGAGAATCCGTCCCATGATGTGTACTCCGTTAGCGATTATGTCCGTCGAGCAGGCGGACAGCTTCATAGAGAGTCGCGGCGCCCGCCGCGAGCTGCGCCGGTTCGGTCCACTCTTCCGGCGCGTGACTCTTGCCGTCCCTGCACGGGATGAACAGCATCGCCGCCGGCGCAATGCGCGCGACAAAAGCCGTGTCGTGTCCCGCGCCGGACGCAAGCGATGTGGTGGAATAGCCGAGTGTCGCCGCTCCGCGGCCAAGCAGATCGCGCAGATGCGCGTCGCAAGGCGTCGGCTGCGTATTCGACAGCACGGCGTAGCGTGCGCGCTCGACGCGCGATTGAGCGGCGATACGGCTGCTTTCGCTATCGAGCGCTGCCGTGAATTCAGCAGTCAGCGACGGTTCCTCGGCGCGGATATCGAACACCAGCCGCGCCTCGCCCGGCACCACATTGGCTGCATTCGGCTTGATGTCGACGACGCCGGTGGTGGCGACGAAATGTCCTTTACCGCGCGCAGCCAGCGCCCGCGCCTGTTCGGCAGCAAACAGGATCAGTTGCGCAGCCGGAAGGCTGGCGTCATGCCGGTCCTGCATCTGCGTGGTGCCGGCGTGATCGGCCGCACCCTTGAACACGATCTCGATGCGGGTGATGCCGACGATCGCCGTCACCAGACCGAGATCGATGTTGTTGTTCTGCAGCACCACGCCCTGCTCGATATGCAATTCCAGGAAACCGGCGATGCCGGAGCGGCGCGCTTCATTCAGCCGGCTCGGATCACCCCCGACGCGGCGGATTGCATCGTCGAGACGCTCGCCCGCAGGATCGGTGTAAGCCAGCATCTTGTCGTCAAGCACACCGGCCATGGCGCGGCTGCCGACACAGGAGATGCCATATTCACTCGGCTCTTCGGCGAGGAAGTCGACGATCTCGATCGGATGCCGCGGCGTGTAGCCCGCCTCGCGCATCGCCCGCACCACTTCGAGCGCGGTGATGATGCCGGCCGGACCATCGAAGCGGCCCCCCGACGGCACCGAATCCGAATGCGAGCCGAGCCTGATCGGCGGCGCACCGGCTTCGCTGCCCTACATCCGACCGATCAGATTGGCGGCGGTGTCGAGCCGCACGGTCAAGCCCGCCTCCCCGAAACGCCGACGCAACCAGGCACGGCCTTCGAGAAAAAGTTGCGAGAAAGAGCGTCGCGTATAGGGCCGATCCGGATCGGTGATGGCGGCCAGTGCCATCAGGTCATCCCAGATCCGCTGCTGGTTGATCTTCAGAGGGGCCATGCTCATCAGCTTGCGACTTTGTACTCGACCGGCTGGGCCAGCGCGGGATGGATGAAGTGCCCATGGCCCGGCTTGGCAAGCACATCGGCACCGTCATAGATCATCGCGCCGCGTAGGAACGTCGCCACCGGGCGATACGGCAGTTCGATCCCGGCATAGGGACTCCAGCTGACGAAGTTATGTCCGCTCGCCGCCGGATCGTAACGATGCGGCTGATGCGCCATCACGACGATGTCTGCATCGCGGCCGACCTCGAGCGCGCCCTTGCGATGACCGATGCGGAAGAGACGCGCCGGGTTGGCCGCGAGCAGCCGCGCCGCCCAGCTCACATCGAGCTTCCGCTCCGTCAGCCCCTTCATCAGCAACGCATAAAGGGCTTCGAGACCCGGGACGCCGGAGGAATTCTTCAGCATGTCCGGATTGGTCTTGCGATCCTCCGACCAGCTCACATGGTCGGTCGAGACGACGGTGACATTGCCCGCCGCGAGATGGCGCCACAACGCCTCGACCTCACGCCGCGGTCGGATCGGGGGATTGATCTTCGCCTTGCCGCCGAGCCGCGCCACATCGTCTTCCTCGTCGAGGATCAGATAGTGAATGCAGGCTTCGATGGTGGTGTCGAAGCCCTGGGTGCGATAACCGGCGCAGAGATCATAGCCGCGTCCCACCGAACAATGCACGATGTGGCCGGAACAGCCGGCATCGGCCGCGAGTTCATAGACCTCGGCCATGGCCAGCGTTTCGGTCGCCGGCGGACGCGACAGGCCATGCGCGCGATAATCACGAATGCCAGATGCTTCGACATCGGCAATAGCTACACGCACCATCTCGTCGTTTTCGTTGTGCACGCCCGCCGCCAGCCCATGCGCGGCGATCGCCTTGAAGCAGGCATGCAGCGTCTGCGGCGGAATGCGCGGGAAGCGCTTCGGATCGGTGCAGAAGGTCGAGAACTTGAACGCCGCCGCGCCGGCCGCGACCATGTCGCCAATGTGCTTGGCGCCGTCCTCAGGGTTGATGGTGCCGTAAAGCGCAAAGTCGACGCGCGCCTGCGGGCCGGCCTCGGCCACCTTCTGACGGACGCGATCGCCGGTGCAGACCAGGAATCCTGCGTCGTACGGCATATCGACAATGGTCGTCACGCCGCCGGCCGCAGCCGATCGGGTCGACCAGATGAAGTCTTCCTGATCTTTCTGCGAACGCGAATGCACCTGCGAATCGATGGCGCCGGGCAGCACATAGGCATTGCCGAAATCGTGGCGCTCCCTGGCCTGCGGCGCCGGACCATGGCCGACGCGCTCCACCAAGCCGCCGCGCACCGCCACATAGCCGTCATCGATGACATGGTCGGTCAGCACGACACGACCGGTGACAACAAGATCGAAATCACTCATCGGATATACTCACTCATGACCGGCGGAGACGAAGACATCGAACAGGTTTTCATCCTGCTTGGCCTGCTGCGATGAACCGGAAAACGCCAGCGAACCGGACGTCATCACGCAGACATTTTCCGCGAAATCGAGCGCGCGCGTGGTGTTCTGCTCCACCAGCAGGATCGTCACGCCCTGCGCTTTCAGCGTCGCCAGCGCTGCGAAGCACTGATCGACCATTTTCGGCATCAGGCCGAGCGACAGTTCATCGATCAGCAGCAGCTTGGGCTCCGACATCAGCGCACGGCCCATGGCCAGCATCTGCTGCTCGCCTCCGGACAGCGAACCAGAGATCTGCTTGCGGCGGTCCGAGAGGCGCGGAAAGAGATCGTAAACGCGCGCGCGGTTGGCGGCGTCGTTGCGCGACGGCAAGTGATAACCGCCGACGGTGAGATTTTCCTCGACCGTCAGATCGGTGAACAGCCGCCGCCCCTCCGGCACCAGCGCAATGCCGAGATCGACGCGGC
>JBQCFU010000199.1:0-2562 GCA_051958775.1 Pseudolabrys sp. | reverse complement strand
GTCACACTCTCGCTGCCGAACGGCCGCAGGCTGGTCAGCGTGCCGGATCTCGCCATCGATGCCGGCGAGCGCGTGCTGCTCACCGGTCCTTCCGGCTCCGGCAAATCGACCCTGTGCCGGGCCATCGCCGGCATCTGGCCTTACGTGACCGGCAGCATCGCGCTGCCGCCGCAGGCGCGGCTGATGACGGTGCCACAGCGGCCGTATTTTCCGGTGGGATCGCTCGCCGGCGCGGTGGCCTATCCGGCGCCGGACGGCAGCATCGACCCGGGCGAGGTCGCGGACGCGATCCGCGCCGTCGGACTGGCGCCGCTCGCCGCCGACGTCAGCCGCGAAGACCACTGGAACCGGACCCTGTCGCTCGGCGAACAGCAGCGCCTCGCCATCGCCCGCGCGCTGTTACAGCAGCCGGATATCCTGCTGCTCGACGAAGCCACCGCCTCGCTCGACGAAGCCGCCGAAGCGGACCTCTATCATCTGCTGGCGAACCGCCTGCCCCACGCCACCATCGTCTCGATCGGGCATCGCGCGACGCTGGCGCAATGGCATCCGCGCCGGATCGTCATCACGCCGAGAGACGGCGCATTCACGGTGATCGAAGCAACGGCCGCTACCACCAGCGTTGCGGCCACGGCGCACCGGTGACCAGCCGGTGCCAGAGCCCGGCGAACAGGGCGAGCGCCACCGCGCCGACCACGACCGGCAGCACGAAATAGGTCAGCGGCATATTGTTGACGACGATGATCAGCGGATCGATCCCCGCCGGCGGGTGAAACGTCCGCGTCAGATGCATCGCCACCATCGATAGTCCAACGGCAGCGGCCGCCGCCCAGGCATGCGGGCCGACTGTCTTGAGCACCAGGAGACCGACCGCGGCGGCGACCAGATGGCCGCCGATCAGCGAGCGCGGCTGTGCCGGCGGCGATTCCGGCGAACCGAACACCACTAGGATCGAGGTGCCGAACGGAATCAGCAATAGCGGGAAATGCGTGGTCGCCGACGCGGTGAGCATCGCGCCGACCGCGATGGCGCCGCCGACGGCGGCGAGGACGATGACCAGCAAAGCGCGCAGATTAGGCATTGGTATCCGGGAAACAGAAAAGGCGGCAGCCGATCGGCCGCCGCCTTCGGGGAGATACCGTCTCCGGATTTTACTTCAGACTGTCAAGCGTCAGGTCGGCCGACAGCTTGGCGATGAAGGTCGAACCGCACCAGCGCGAGCCGAGACCACCCGGATTGATCGGGGTGATGTTGGTGGTTCCGGATGCGCCCGGATCGCCGGTGAAGGCGTTGCAATCGCCCTTGCTCAGATTGGTGTCCGAGTAGCGCAGGTCGAGAGTGAACACCTTGTAGGTGATGCCGAGACCGACGTTCCAGGTCAGATAGTCCTTGAGCTTGACGCCACCCGGGAACGCGAGCGTGCCGTAGAACGGATCGGTGGTGCCGAGCCACTGCTGACCGAGTTCGCCGGAGAGATAGAAGCCGACGCCGCTGGCGAGCGTCGGGAACACATACTTCGCGGTACCCGAGAGATATTCGCCGCTGGCGCCGAGGTTCAGGAAGTTCGGCGAGTAGTAGAAGTTGACGCCGAGCGTAAGCGGCTCGATCGGCGCATAGGATGCCTTGGCGTAAACTTCCCAGAAGTCGTTGACCGACTTGATGACGTTGCCGTTCGGCAGCGCCGGCGAGCAGCGCGGATCGGTGCCGCCAAAGCAGGTGCCACCCGGATAGTAATAGTACCAATAACCGAAATCGAACTGCACCGGACCAACGGTCGGACGGATGCCGCCGTAGAAATCGATCTCGGCGGCGGCGCGGTTGGCGAAGCTGATGCTCTCACCGGCGATGCCGGCATAGAGTTGCAGGTTCTTGTTGATGTTGTAGCGCGGCTCGAAATACGCGGCGACCGACGGCTTGTGGTTCGACTGCGTGATGCCGCGGAAGATGTAATCGTTCATCACCGCGGCGCCGAACGCGATGTCCCACGGCGACGGCGGCGGCGCGACAAGCTTCGGCGCCTTCACCGCCATGTCGGCGGCGTGTGCCGCCGGCGCGACCGCAGCGACACCGAGCGACGCCGCAATCATTGCTGATACCAGTACTCGCTTCATGAACTCGCCCCCTTTGCATTCCGTCGGTTCGCGCGTGAACAACGACGACAAAAACCTGGGCGAAAACGTGCGGTGCGCGCGGGCGAGTCAGCAAGACGATAAGAACGGCAACTGCTGCCTCATTAGGCAACGACTCCGCTTCTGTCGTTCGACTCCATGGATTGAATCCGGGTGTGCTGAATCGATCACAGCGACACACGCTGCCTCAAATTTCGGCAGATGATGCAAACATGCGCATCGGTTTATTTTACCCGGATTAAATAGAGCCTCGACCGCAGGGCCTCCGAGCCCTGCCTTGATGCATGGAGAGCCAATCATGGCGAGACACGACACCGCGGCCAGTGCCTTCGAGGGGCATCGCCGCATCGCCGAGGGCGCGCTGGCCGACGTCGCGCTCAAGGCCAAGAAAGCCGCGGACCGCGGCGGCAGCCCGGTGCTGCTGTTCAACAGC
>JBQCFU010000198.1:0-5670 GCA_051958775.1 Pseudolabrys sp. | reverse complement strand
GGACGGATTGGTGACTTCGATGAAGGACGCAAAGCCAAGCCCGCGATAGACGCTGCGCTTGCGCATCTCCTGCTGCTCGGCGCGCAGCGCCGCATAATTCATCAAGGTGTCGAGCTGCGCCAGCGCCGCGTGATGCGACAGCAGTTCGAATTTCAACCCGCTCGGCGATTGCGTCGGATAGGCGTCGTCGGCGATCAGGTTGCGGCGGCGGATCTCCAGCGGGTCCATGCCGATCTTCGCCGCGGCGAGATCGACCAGCCCTTCCGTCACCGCGACGGCGATCGGATGGCCGACTGCGCGGTACTGGCACATCACGTTTTTATTCTGGAACACGACGCGCGCGCGGGCGCGATAGTTCGGGCAGGTGTAGGGACCGCCGACAAGACTGACCACCTGATTGGCCTCGATGCCGCTGGTGCGCGGATAGACCGAGTAGGGGCCGATCCCGGTGAGGTCGTCGATCTCGAACGCGGTGATGGTGCCGTCGGTGTTGACGCCGATGCGCGCCTTGACGCGGTGGTCGCGGGCATGGATATCGGTGACGAAGCTCTCGATCCGGTCGGCGACGAATTTCACCGGGCGCTTGAGCATTTTCGACAGCGCGGCGGTCGCCATCTCGTCGGCATAGGTGTGCACCTTGATGCCGAACGATCCGCCGACATCCTTGGTCAGCACGCGCACCTGCTGGTCAGCGAGGCCGAGGTGCTTGGCGATCAGGTTTTGCAGCATGTGCGGCGCCTGCGTCGCCTGATAGACGGTCATGCGCTGCTCGCCCTGATTCCAGTCGGCGACGATGGCGCGCGGTTCGTTGGTGACGCCGGTGTGACGGCCGAACAGGAACGTGGTCTCGACCACCGCATCGGATTCCGCCAGGGCCTTGTCCACGGCACCGGCATCGAGGGTGCGCTCGAAGGTGAGATTGTCGCCGAGGCTTTCGTGGATCACCGGAGTCTCCGGATCGAGCGCGGTTTCCGGATCGACGACGACGGGCAACTCGTCATATTCGATCTGCAACAATTCGATCGCGTCTTCCGCTTCGGCGCGCGTGCGGGCGACGACCGCGCACACCGCTTCGCCTTGCCAGCAGGCGCGGTCGACGGCGATGGCGTGCTGCGGCGCGGACTTGAGGCCCTTGAGGTGCGTGAGCACGCCGACCCAGGGCGTGATGACGGTCGCGAGTTCTGCGCCGGTGACGATGGCGATGACGCCCGGTGCGCGTTTCGCCATGGCCGTATCGATCTTCACGATCCGCGCATGCGCGTGCGGCGAACGCGCGAAAGCGGCGTAGCCCATGCGCGGCAGCATCACGTCGCTGACATATTGGCCGCGGCCTTGCGCCAGCCGGCCGAGATTGGGCCGCGGCACCGCGCGGCCGATATACGAGTTCGGCCGGTCGAGCGCGGACAGGGTCGGCGGGGAATCGGCGGCGATTTTCATGGCAATGCTCTGACGAAAAAATTGCCTCGGTCATCAGGCCGTGGAATTCTTCGTTGCGGCGCGAAAGTTTCTCCTCCGTTCGTCCCCGCGAAAGCGGGGACCCAGGGGCTGCAGATGAGCTTTTTCGTGTACATCCTCGGCAGTCGCCGCAACGGCACGCTGTATGTCGGGATGACGGATGATCTTCTTCGGAGAACTTGGGAGCATCGGGAGGGAGTGACCGGTGGTTTCACCAAACAATATGGCGTGAAATGCCTCTTCTGGTACGAGATCCACGAGACGCGATCCGGCGCACTCCAACGCGAGTTGCAGATCAAGAAATGGAAACGGATTTGGAAACTCGAATTGATCGAGAAAGAGAATCCTGGCTGGCGCGATCTTTCTGAAGATCTGACTTGGTAAAGTACTGGGTCCCCGCTTTCGCGGGGACGAACGGGGAGGGAGTGGCTCATTGCGTCTTCTCCCGTGTGGCTACTCGCGCTTGCGCCACGCTCTCCACCGCATCGACGATGGCGTGATAGCCGGTGCAGCGGCAGTAATTGCCGGAGAGATGCTCGCGGATCGTTTCGCGGGTGAGCGGTTCCGTCGCCCTATCGAGCAGTTCCTGCGCGGTAAGGATCATGCCCGGCGTGCAGAAGCCGCATTGCAAGGCATTGCGGCGCACGAACGCCTCCTGCAGATCGGCGACCACGCCGCTGTCGGACACGCCTTCGATGGTCTCCACCTGCGCGCCGTCGCACTGCACCGCGAGCATCAGGCATCCGCGCACGATCTCGCCGTTGACGCGCACGGTGCAGGCGCCGCAGACGCCGTGCTCGCAGCCGACATGGCTGCCGGTGAGCTGCAAGGTCTCGCGCAGGAAATCGACCAGCGTAGTACGCGCCGCGACACGCTCGTTCACCGGCTCGCCGTTGACGGTCAGCACGATGTCGAGCTGGTCGTCGCTCATCGCATTTTGTCCATTGCCTTGCTCTCCATCATCTGGCCGATCACGCGGCGCAGCAGAACGCCGGCGAGGTGGCGGCGCGTCGTGGCGTCGGCCTGGACGTCGCTGGTGAACGGCAGATCGAGCGTCGCCACGGCGGCATCGATGCGCTGTTCGTCGGGCGCCGTGCCGGTCAGCGCCTTTTCGGCAGTGGTGGCGCGCAATGGCCGGTCGGCGACGCCGAAGAACGCCAGTCGCACGTCCTGCCAGACGCCGTCCTGCAAGCGCGCGGTCGCCGTCAGCCCGGCGATGGCGTAGTCGCCGTGGCGGCGCGCCAGTTCGGCGAAGCCGTAGCGGCGATCGGTGCTCGCCGCCGGCAGATGCACGGCAGTGAGCATATCCTGCGGACCGAGCGCCGTTTCAAACAATCCGGTGAAGAAGTCATCGGCCGCGACGCTGCGAAGTCCGTCCGGCCCGGCGATCTGCAGGGTGCCGCCGAGCGCCAGCACGCAGGCGGGCAATTCCGCGGCGGGATCGGCGAGCGCGATCGAGCCGCCGAATGTGCCGCGATTGCGGATCGCCGGATGGGCGATGAACGGCATCGCTCGCGCGATCAGCGGCACATGCTCCGCGATCACGGCAGAGCGCTCCACTTGCGCGTGACGCGCCAGCGCGCCGATCTCCACTTTATCGCCGTTGAGGCGAATGTCGTTGAGGCCGGCAATACCGTTGATGTCGATCAGCAGGTCCGGCGCGGAGAGCCGCATGTTCAGGGTGGCGACGAGGCTCTGGCCTCCCGCTAGCAGCCGCGCGCCGTCGCCATGCGTGCCGAGCAGCGCAATGGCATCATCAACCGAAGCCGCCCTCACATAGGCGAACCGCGCCGGCTTCACCGCAGCGTCCTCCCCAGGACCAATGCGCTATGACGTTTGCGTTTATGTCGCGCTTATTCTGGCGAGGATCGGGACGTCCCGCAACTGCGACAGAAGGATCAGCGCTGCAGACTTTTGACGATGTCGATGGCGCGGCGCAGCAGCGTCATGGAAGCCTCTGGCGTGCGGAACGCGGCGTGGGCCGACAGCGTCACATTCTCCATGCGGGTGAGGGGATGATCCGCGGCAAGTGGCTCCTGGTGAAACACGTCGAGGCCCGCATGGCGGATTGGCCCATTGCGTAGCCCATCGAGCAGCGCGGCTTCATCGGCCAGCGCGCCGCGGGCGGTGTTCACATAGATGACGCCGGGTTTCATCCGGGCGATCCGTTCGCGGCTGAGGAAGCCGCGGGTCTCCTCGCCGAGGACGAGATTGATGGAGATCACGTCGGCGCGGGCGAGAAGATCGTCGAGCGCGACCTGTTCGACGGCGAGGTCCGGCCGCGGCGTCCTGTTCCAGCCGATCACCTTCATGCCGATGCCGGCGCCGATGCGCGCTACCTCGGCGCCGATCCCGCCGAGGCCGATCACGCCCAGCGTCTTGCCGAGGAGTTGTGTGCCTTCGAGCGGCTGCCAGTGTCCGCCGCGCAGAGTGCGGTCCATCCGCGTGATGTCGCGGGCGCAGGCGAACATCAGTGCGATGGTGTGCTCGGCGACAGCGGTGTCGCCATAGCCCTTGATGATGTGCACGGTGACGCCAAGCTCTTTCAGCTCGGCGATGTTCATGTAGCTCGCGGCGCCGGTGCCGAGGAACACAATGTGCTTGAGTTGCGGGCACTGCGCCACCAGGTCGGTCGGCATATAAGAGTGATCGTCGAGCGCGATGTCGTAGCCGGCGATCAGCTTCGGCAGTTCGGCGGTGACGTAGGGCGCGGTGTTGACGTCGATCGGCGGATCATCGGCGCCATGCACGCGCGGCCACAGCGGTGCGAGCTGCTGGTTGCAATCGATGAAGATGGATTTCATGGTGACTTTGGCGGCCCTGGCTGGTCACGGCCGATGGTCCGGCCGTCTGCTGATCGATGGCCGCACTAAGAGAGCGCGGGGCGCGCGCGGTCAAGCCCGGTGCCGCTCAGCGTGCGACGATCGGCTGCGCCTCCAGCGCCGGTTCGCGCATGGGGACATCGACGAACTGCGAGCCTTCCTCGAACCAGCTTTTCGGCGCGGGCTGGCCCCACAGCGTCTGCCGTTGCGGATCGCGCAGCGACCAGCGTAGTGGTTCGAGATCGGGGTCGACAGTGAGATAGTCCGAGGTGAACAGTTCGACCCGGTGATTGTCCGGATCACGGCAATAGAGGAAGAATGCATTGGAGATGCCGTGTCGCCCCGGGCCGCGCTCCATATTGGCGAGGAAGCCGGACGACGCCATCACGTCGCAGATGTGCAGGATGTCGAGCGCGGACGCGGTCCACACGCCGATGTGGTGCAGACGCGGGCCGCGGCCGTTGGTGAAGGCGAGGTCGTGCACATTGCCCTTGCGGTGCATCCACACCGCCCAAAGCTTCGGGTCGTCGCCGTTGGTTTCGGTGTATTCGGTCAGGCGGAAGCCGAGCGACGTGTAGAAGTCGTAGGATACCTGCACGTCCGGTGTGAAGCAGTTGATGTGGTCGATGCGCTGGATGCGCGCGCCGCGATATTCGGCATAGCGGCGGATCAGGCACTCCGCTTTGTCCATGCTGGCGTAGAATTCAAGCGGCATGCCGAGCGGATCGGACGCGCGCAGGGTGCGGCCCTGATACGGCACCGTCTCGAACGCGGCGGGGAGGCCTTGCTGTTTGAACCAGCGGGCCGCGCGGTCGAGATCGTCCTCGCTCGCAACCTTGAAGCCAAGCCGGTGCACGCATGGCTCGCCGGATTTGAGCAGGCGGATCGAGTGATGCCCGCGCTCCTCGACGGCGCGCAGATACAGCGCCTCCGGGGTTTCGGCGGTGACGATATAGCCGAGGCAATCCACATAGAAGGCGCGGGTGCGGCCGATATCGCGTGAGCCGAACGAGACGTGGCTGGCGCGGACGATGTTGAAGGGCGGATCGAAGACCGGTGGCTTGATCGGCATGGGAAAGCCCTTTTATGCGGCGCGGCCGGCGGCGGAGCGGACCGTATTCTTGCGCGCGGTGATGTTGTCGATTTCTTCGATCTCGACGGTGATGGCGGTCGGATGTTTTTCGAAGGCGCGCGTCATGCGTTTGTCGATCACGCTGAGGAGCGCTTCCGCGAGCGCCGTGCGCTGCTGTTCGCTGCGGCCGATCCGCAACCGCGCGGTGACGTGGACGAAGGCGTTGGCCGGATTGCCGTCGCCGACACGGGCGTTGGAGCGCCGCTCGGCGCGGGTGCGGATTGCGGCGACGTCGGCCACTTTGCTGTCGATCGCGCAACG
>JBQCFU010000197.1:0-4733 GCA_051958775.1 Pseudolabrys sp. | reverse complement strand
TTCGGCCGACTAATCGGCCCAAGATTCGGCCCAAGAGTTCAGGAGCCGCGGTGCATGCCTCGGGGCAAAGACAACAACTACCGGCCGTCGGACAAAGAGCCTTTCATGAATGAGCGTCAGCGCGAGTATTTCCGCGCCAAGCTCAACGCATGGAAGGAAGACATCCTCAAGGAAGCCAAGGAGACCCTGCAGCACCTGCAGGAGGAAAACCAGAATCACCCGGACCTTGCCGACCGTGCGTCGTCGGAAACCGATCGGGCGATCGAACTGCGCGCGCGCGACCGCCAGCGCAAGCTGATCGCGAAGATCGACGAGGCACTCGGGCGCATCGAGGATGGCAGCTACGGCTATTGCGAGGAGACCGGCGAACCGATCTCGCTGCGCCGCCTCGAAGCGCGGCCGATCGCGACCCTGTCGGTGGAAGCGCAGGAGCGTCACGAGCGGCGCGAGCGAGTCTATCGCGACGAGTGATATCGCGAGCGAGCGCCGGCGGCGTTTGCTAATGACCGATTGAATTTGGCCGGAGGTTAACCTCCGGCCTTTTTGTTTTTCCTCAGGCGGCGGCGCCGCGCTGATGCCGGGTGAAATCCAGATCGGACACCGGACGCGGGCGGCTGAATAGATAGCCCTGAGCATGGGTGCAGCCGGCAGCACGCAGCAGGGCGAACTGTTCCTCCGTTTCGACGCCCTCGGCGGTGGTCTCGATCGCGAGATTGCGCGCCAGCCCGGTGATGGCGCAGACGATCGCTGCGCAATCGGTGCGGTGCGGCATCTCCTCGATGAACGAGCGGTCGATCTTGATCTTGTCGAACGGGAACATTCGCAGATAGCGCAATGACGAATAGCCGGTACCGAAATCGTCGAGCACGATACCGACGCCGAGTGCCTTGAGTTCGTGCAGGACGTCGAGTGTCGTCGTGCTGTTTTCCAGCAGCACCGACTCGGTGATTTCGAGTTCAAGCCGGCGTGCCGGCAATCCGGATGCGGCCAGCACGTCGCGCATGATTTTGGCGATGTTCGCGTTGCGGAACTGAACCGGCGACAGATTGACGGCGAGGCGGATCGTGTCTGGCCACTGCACCGCATCGGCACAGGCGCGCTTGAGGATCCATTCGCCGAGTTCGAGGATCAAACCGGTTTCTTCGGCGAGCGGAATGAATTTGTCCGGCGGGATCAGCCCGCGTAGCGGATGCTGCCAACGAACTAGTGCTTCGGCGCCATCCGCGCGGCCGGTGACGACGTCGATCACCGGTTGATAATGAATTTTGAATTCGCCACGCGCGAGGGCATGCCGGAGATCGACCTCGAGGGCACGGCGCAGCCGCAACTCCGAATCCATTTCAGTCTCGAAGAAGCGGAAGTCCTTCCGCCCGTCGGTCTTGGCGCGATAGAGCGCGAGGTCGGCGTTTTTCAGCAACTCATCGGCGGACAGGCCGTCGGTCGGCGCCAGCGCGATGCCGATGCTGGTGCCGATGACGATCTCGTGACCATCGATCTGATACGGTGCGCAGACCGAAGCCAAGAGGCGATGGGCAAGCAACACGGCGGATTGCTTCTGATCGCCTTCGGCAAGCTGGATCACCGCGAATTCGTCGCCGCCGAGCCGGCCCACCGTATCGCCTTCGCGCACGAGGCTTTTCAGGCGTTGTGCGATGATCTTCAGCAGCGCGTCGCCGACCGGGTGGCCGAGTGAATCGTTCACCGACTTGAACATGTCGAGGTCGAACACGAACACCGAAAAACCATGGCCGTCATTGCGCAGCCGCGCCAGCGCCTCCTCCATGCGTTCGCGGAACAGCACGCGATTGGCCAGATCGGTCAGCGCATCGTGCTTGGCCATATGCGCCATCTGCGCCTCGGCGCGTTCGCGCTCGGTGATGTCTTCGTGGATCGCGACCCATCCGCCATGTTTGGTCGGGCGATTGTGAACGGCGACCACGCGGCCGTCACCGAGATGCGTGACGATATAGATCGATTCGCCGCGCGCCATGCGAATGCGGCGGTTGGCAATATATTCGTCGGTGTTGGCGACGAAGTTGCCGGCGGCGCGCCGCAGTTCGAGGATGTCACGCAGCGATATGCCGGGCTTCACCAAGTCGGGCGAGAGATTATACATCTGCAGATAGCGTTCGTTGCAGATGACGAGATCCTCGTCGCGGTCGAACATCGCGAGGCCGTGCGACATGTCGTGCAGCGCGGAATCCAGCGTGGTGTTGACCTGTGCGAGCTCGCCGGTTTTTTCGGTGAGACGGATTTCTCGCTCTGCAAGCGATGCTTCCGAGGCAATCAGCCGCCGGACATGGGTGATCAGCATCGCCAGCAGGAAGATCGAGCAGAACACGGCGAACACGCTGCCGATCCCGATCAGCAAGGCGCGATGTCGCCAGCGTGTGAGCGCGCTTTCTTCCGTGATCGAAACGCTGACGGCGAGCGGATAGCCGCGTAGCGGTCGCACGCCGAACAGCCGCGCGATGCCGTCCGACGATCCGGGGGCACGATAGTTTCCACCCCCCTGTGCGATGACCTGATACCAGGGTGAATGCGAGACGATCTTGCCGGGCCGCTTATCAGCTGCCGGATAGCGGACCAGCACGGTGCCGTCGGTTCGCGTAAGCGTGAGCGATTGATCGCGCACTGAATGGATCGAACGGTACATGTGTTCGAAATAGGCGGCGCGGACACCGATCAGGATCAGGCCGCGGAAATCGCCGTCGCGTCCGTCAAGCCGCTTGCTGAAGAAAACCGTCGGCTGGCCGGAGACGCGGTTGGTCGCGAGCTTGGACACGAACAGCGTCGGATCGCTGACCGTCGACAGGTGCTGGAAGTAATCGCGGTCTGCCAGATCCGTCGTGGGAGAGGGCCAGAGCCGGGACGTGTTGATCAATCGCCCTTGGCTGTCGACCAGAGCGATCAAGTCGGTCTGGCTGAGGCGCTGCCGGCGGTCATCAAGCAGACGATGCGCAGCTTCCGAGCCGAGATAGTCATGCGTCTGTTCGGCCGACTGGCCGGCACGCCGCAAGATATCGTCCTTGATCTCGCTCGCGACGATGTCGATCGAGCGTACGGAGCTCGCCCCTTCTTCGGCGAGCACGGTGGCGATATTGGAAACCTCACTCGCGGCATCGATCAACGCATCGTTGCGCAGAGCCCATACGGTCACGCCAATGGCAACCACGGCAAGGCCGATCAGCCCCGCCGCAATCCCGATCAGTGCTCGAAATGCCAGAATGCCCGTCCGCATAGCTGCACAGTAGTTAACGCTGATGCACGTTAAGCCGCCAGTTTTAACAACGGCTAAGGTGCAAAGGTTGATTGCGGTTTAGGCTGAATACAACCTTAAGCGAAAAGGTTCCCTGAAAGCGCCGCGGCCTACCGCGGGGAGAGCCCGAGGCCGCGTTGGGTGACCCCTCCGGGCGTGAACGGGTGCGGGGGCTCCGAAGAACCGTCAGAAGGGCAGTAGAAACTCAAGCACCAGCTGGCCGTAGCGCGGCTGTTGCACGTCGGTGATCTGGCCACGGCCGCCATAGGCGATGCGCGCCTGCGCGATCTTGCTGGAGTCGATGGTGTTGTCGCTCTGGATGTCCTCGGGGCGGACGATGCCGGCGACGATCAACTCGCGGATTTCAAAATTGACGCGGATTTCCTGTTTGCCTTCGACGACGAGATTGCCGTTCGGCAGGACCTGCGTGACGACGGCGGCCACATTGGTCTGCAATGCCTCGGAGCGCTGCACGGATCCCTTGCCGTCGCTGTTCGACGTCGAGTCGCCGGTGAAGATCTTGGTCGGCAGTGCGGCGTTGAGGATCGGCAGCTTGCTCTTGCCGAAGAAGTTGTCGACGCCGGAATCTTCCTTGTTGGTCCGGCTGCGCTGGCTCTCGTTGGCGATATTTGCCTTGTCGGCGAAATTCACCGTTACCGTGAGGATGTCGCCGACGATGTGGGCGCGCTGATCCTTGAAGAAGGCACGCGAACCGGATCGCCACAGCGAGTTCGGGCTGTAGGAGGCGATCTGCGTCGGCGGCATCGGCATCTGCACCGGCTTGTAGCCGGGGCGCGTGGTTGGATTTTCAATCTCGGCCAGCGCGGGCTGTTCGCCGATATTCTTCAGCCGGTCGATTGCCGAGCAGCCACCGAGCATCGAACCGACGAGAACAAGCGTGCTCGCAGCGAGGAGGCGCAACATCGGACGGGAGGCGGACGAATAGGTCTTCACGGTCATTCTCACTTCTGCTGCGTGGGGCGCCGCTCGGCGGCCGGCTCAAGATTGGCGATGATGCGCGGAGTCGTGGGGTGCACGATGACGGAGCCGTCGGCGGTCACCGTGCCCTGGATCACGCGCTTCGACTGGAGATTGGTGACGCTGATGATGTCGCCTTCAGCGCCGGCTTCGTTGGCTTTGCCGCGCACGGTGAGCGTGATGCCCGGCGCCGCATAGACCAGCGTCACCGATGCGTCGCGCTGCACCAGTTCGGGCTTCATCAGATCGGAACCGCGAACGACGTTGCCGACGCGCAGCGCCTGGCGTGCCGCACGGCCGACGACCACATCGATCGCGGCGACGGTGTCGCGGTCGGTCTGCGTTTTCGGACGCCGCTCGAGGGCGACATCGTCGCGGCGGACGATCTCGCCGCGGCCCACGCTGCGGACCATGGTCACGGCGGCGACGGTCGGAAACGCCGTACCGGTCCAGCGCATCGGCCGATGACCGGCGAATTCGAGCTGCACGTCGAAGC
>JBQCFU010000196.1:0-3751 GCA_051958775.1 Pseudolabrys sp. | reverse complement strand
CGAAATTGCAGGCGGCGAAGGTCGTGCTCGATCCCGCCCGCCGCAAGGACATCATCCTGGCCGACGCGAAGGAACTGGCGTTCGCGCAAGGGTGTGAACTGGTCGAGGACGAGGGCCTCTTGGCAGAAGTCTCCGGCCTCGTCGAATGGCCGGTGGTGCTGATGGGCTCGTTCGACAAGGCGTTCCTCGCCATTCCCGACGAAGTCATTCGCGCCACCATCCGCGCCAACCAGAAGTGCTTCGTGCTGCGCGATCCGCAGACGGCGAAGCTGGTCAACAAGTTCATCCTCGTCGCCAACGAGGAGGCGACCGACGGTGGCAAGGCGATCGTCGCCGGCAATGAGCGCGTCATCCGCGCGCGGCTGTCCGACGCAAAGTTCTTCTACGACACCGACCTCAAGACGAAGCTCGAGGAGCGGTTGCCGAAATTCTCGCAGATCGTGTTCCACGAGAAGCTCGGCACGCAGGCCGAGCGAATTGCGCGCATTGTCACGCTGGCCGGCGCGTTGGCGCCATTGGTCGATGCCGATCGCGCCAAGGCCGAGCGCGCGGCGCAATTGTGCAAGGCGGATTTGTTGACCGAAGTGGTCGGCGAATTCCCCGAGCTCCAGGGCCTGATGGGCCGCTACTACGCCGAGGCGCAGAACGAGGACGAGGCCGTCGCGCACGCCTGCGAGGACCATTACAAGCCGAAGGGCCCGGACGATCTGGTGCCGGCCGATCCTGTCTCGATCGCGGTAGCGCTCGCCGACAAGATCGACACGCTCGTCGGCTTCTGGGCCATCGACGAGAAGCCGACGGGATCGAAGGACCCCTATGCTCTGCGCCGGGCGGCGTTGGGTGTGATCCGCATCGTGCTTGATAACGCGCTGCGGCTGCGGCTCCTCAAGATTGCCGGCGTCACGCCCGACCTGCTGTCCTTCTTCGCCGACCGCCTGAAAGTCCAACTGCGCGAGCAGGGCGCGCGGCACGATCTCGTCGATGCCGTGTTCGCGCTCGAAGGGCAAGATGACTTGCTGATGATTGTTCGCCGCGTCGATGCGCTGGCGGCGTTCCTCGACACCGACGACGGCAAGAACCTGCTTGCCGGCGTCAAGCGCGCATCGAACATCCTGCGCATCGAAGAGAAGAAGGACGGCAAGGCCTTTACCGGCGCGCCGGATGCGGCGCTGCTGAAGGAGCCGGAAGAAAAGGCGCTGGCGTCCGCGGTCGCTGCAGCGAAGGCGGATGCGTCCGCTTCCGTTGCCAAGGAAGATTTCGCCGGTGCCATGTCGGCTATGGCGAAGCTGCGCGGTCCGGTCGACGCGTTCTTTGACAAGGTCACGGTGAACGCCGACGATAAGGCGCTGCGCGAGAACCGTCTCAAGCTTCTCAACGAAATCCGCGAGGCGACGCGCGCGGTGGCGGACTTCTCCCGCATCGAAGGCTGACCCGAACCGCGGTTCTGCAAGGATCGCATCATGCTCGACTATTCCGAGATCGCGCTCCGGCTCACGGTGGCGATGGTGGCGGGCGCAGCCCTGGGGCTCAACCGGGAGCTGCACGGCAAGGCGATGGGGATCCGTACGCTCGGCCTTGTCGGGCTCGGATCCGCTGTGGCTGTGATTGCGGTGGATGGCGACGGTGTATCGCGGGTCATGCAGGGCATCGTCACCGGCATCGGCTTTCTCGGTGCGGGCGTCATCGTTCGGCCGCCGAGTGGATCGCATGTGCGGGGTCTGACGACGGCGGCGTGCGCGTGGTCCACGGCCGCGCTGGGCATGCTCTGCGGCGTGGGAGCCTGGCCCGCGGTTGCGATCGCGCTGCCGCTGATGTTCATCCTTCTCGTTCTCGGCGGTCCGCTCGAGAAATGGGTCCATGCCCAGTGGGGCAGTTCGGGAAGTGACGCGTCCGACTGAATTCGCGCTGTAGATGCGCTAAAGTGGACGAGGGGCGGTTTTTTCCAGCAGGAGTGCCGCATGGTCTTCGTCCGCGACCCTGTTTTGACGCCGGTGGCGATTACCACTCTTCGACCGACGCAGATCACCGTCGGCATGCGCGAGGTCAAGGAGAAGCGCAAACACATCCGCTCGCGCGGCGACCGCAAGATCGGCGAATTTCTTGGCGATCACATGATCCCGGTCATCCTCGGGCCGCGGCGCCGTCCCTATGTGGTCGATCATCATCACCTTGCTTTGTCGCTGCACAAGGAAGGCTTGAAAAACGTTCTGGTGACGGTGGTCCGTGATTTCAGCATGCTCGAGCCCGGCCAGTTCTGGATCGTGCTCGACCACCACGCCTGGGTGCATCCCTACGATCACAACGGCCGACGGCGTGACTTTTCGGATATTCCGAAATCGATCGAAGATTTGCGCGACGATCCCTTCCGGAGTCTGGCGGGCGAGCTTCGGCGTGCCGGCGGCTTCGCCAAGGACACGACGCCGTTCAGCGAATTTCTGTGGGCGGATTTCTTCCGCCGCCGAATCAAGACCAAGGAAGTGACGTCGGATTTTCCCGCGGCGCTGAAACGGGCGATGCGGCTCGCCCGCAGTCAGGACGCACATTATCTGCCGGGCTGGTGCGGGCCTGTTGATGCGTGATTTTCACACAGAATGACGGGAACCGACGACCGTTCACGCCGTTCCCTTAGCCGAGGACAAGAGCTGGAGGCCTGCCTGTGGTTATTTCCATCGCCCATCTGACGCCGATCGTTTCCATCGTCGCCGGCATCCTGATTCTCATCATGCCGCGCCTTTTGAACATCATTGTGGCGCTCTATCTGATCTTTGTCGGCATCATGGGGCTGGGGCTTTTCCGCTAGGGACGGATCGCCGCGATCGATCGGAAGCGTTCGGGCCCCGAATCACCCCTCGGCCGCTCTCCCCAAAGGAGGGTCGCGATGGGGTTGCCATGGAGGGGCCTGACGTGGTTTTAACGGCCAGTCCCCTCACGTTTTCAGACCTGTGAGTCATGGCCAAAAAATCCAAGCGTCCCGTCGCGAAAGCGAAGTCATCCGCCGTTGCAAAAAGCGCGAAAAAAGCCGCCCCTAAAGCCGCAGCCCCCAAGGCCTCGGTGAAGTCTGCCAAGAGTGCCCCCAAGTCGGCTGCCAAAGCTGGCGGCAAGCACAAGTGGGTCTAGTCCTTTGGCGGCGGAAAGGCCGAAGGCCGCGCCGGCATGAAGAACCTGCTCGGTGGCAAAGGTGCGAACCTCGCTGAAATGGCCAATCTCGGCCTGCCGGTGCCGCCTGGCTTCACCATCACCACGGAAGTCTGCACCGCTTACTACGAGAACAACCGCGCTTATCCGAAAGAACTGCGCGGTCAGGTCGAAGCGGCGCTGGCGCAGGTCGGCAAGATCACCGGCAAGGTGTTCGGCGATTCCAAGAATCCGCTGCTCGTGTCGGTTCGCTCCGGCGCGCGCGCGTCGATGCCGGGCATGATGGACACCGTGCTCAATCTCGGCCTCAACGACGTGACGGTCGAAGCGCTTGCTTCGAAGTCCGGCGACAAGCGCTTTGCCTATGACAGCTATCGCCGCTTCATCACGATGTATTCGGACGTGGTGCTCGGCATCGGTCACGACCGCTTCGAGGAAATCCTAGACCTGCACAAAGAGAAGCAGGGCTACACGCTCGACACCGAACTTACGGCCGACGACTGGGCGCAACTGATCGAGCGCTACAAGAAGCGCGTGCAGGAAGAGCAGGGCAAGCCGGACCAGCGCAATCTTCTGGGCGGCAAGGGCGCGGGCCTCGCCGAGATGGCCAATCTCG
>JBQCFU010000195.1:0-3890 GCA_051958775.1 Pseudolabrys sp. | reverse complement strand
CGGCTCGATGTGCCGGTCGATCTCATTCCGTTTGATGCGGCCGGCAAGGTGTTCGCGGCTATTCCGGAGAAAGCCTGGGACATTGCATTCCTCGCCATCGAGCCGGTGCGCGCCGCCGAGATCGAGTTCCCCGCGCCCTATGTGCTGATCGAGGGCTACTTCCTGGTGCCGCAGGCGTCGCCGCTGCGCACGCCGGCCGAGGTCGACCGCGACGGCATCCGCATCGCTGTCGCCAAGGGCGCGGCTTATGATCTGTTCCTGTCGCGCACCTTCAAGCACGCGACCTTGCAGCGCGCGCCGACCGGGCCTGAGGCCATGAAGATGATGCTTCAGGACAAGCTCGAAGCCGGCGCCGGCGTGAAACAGCACGTCAGCCAGTTCGTCGCCGAGCATCCCGAGCTGCGGATGATCGAGCAGCGCTTCATGGCGATCGAGCAGGCGATGGGCACGCTCAAGGGTCGGCTCGATGGCGTCGCCTATCTCAAGCCGTTCATCGAAGAGATGAAAGCGTCGGGCATGATCGCCGCCGAGTTGAAGGCGAGCGGCCAGACCGGTGCTGTGGTCGCACCGCCGGCCTGAGCTTCAGGTTCGTGGAAAAGCGTCAGCGCTAGCGCTTCTGATTGCGCATCGTCTCGTCGATGCATCTGTCGACGGCGGCGGACTTCTGGTCCAGCGACATCTTCGAACTGTCGTACCTCATCCAGCAGCGCGCGCTGGCTTGAGCTTCGTCGAGCGGCACTTCCACTTTCGCGTCAGCCGCGTCGGTCCGCGATGCGGCTGGCGCGGCGGGCGTCGATGTTGCGGGCGCGGTTGCTGCCGTCGCGGTCGCACCGGGCGTGCTGCTGCTGTCCGTGGCGCAGGCACCGAGCGTCAGCGCCGCGGCGAGGGCAGCAGCCAGCGGCGCGATGCGCCAAACCGAAGATGTCGTCGTCATGCAGAAACTCCCGTCACCGCCCCCGGCGAACGCGCGCACTCTACCGTGCCGCGGCGAGAAATAAAGAGGCGATCCTCGCTCTTTGATGATGAGGAGCATCGCTTCAGCGATGCGCCGCGAACCATGTGGGGTGATATCGAATACGGCTCGTCGTTTGTCCAAGATTTTTTCCACGTCGCAGCCGGGCGCGTCGGACCGTTCCTCATCTTGCTATAGGAATTTCGTCTGGAGATGCGGCAACGATACGGAAAGACGAGGTTGACTCATTCATAGCTCCCTGGTTATGGATTATCCATAACTCACGGGTTATGGATTCGCATGTCCCAGGCGCATGACAATTTGTTCCGGACCCTGTCCGATCCGACGCGGCGGGCGATTTTCGAGCGGCTGTGCCGCAACGGGGAACAGACCGTGGCGGCGCTGACGGCCCAGTCCGGCGTGTCTCAGCCCGCGGTGTCGAAGCATCTCGGCGTGCTGAAAAAAGCTAAGCTTGTGCGCGAGCGACATGAGGGACGGCAGACGCATTATCGCGCGCAGCCGCGCGCGCTTGCGCCGCTGATGGACTGGACAAGTCAAATGGCCGGCTTCTGGCAGAGCCGGATCGACGATCTCGAAGATCTTCTCAACAGGATGGACCAATGACCAGCACCGCCGAAGCCCTCACCGTCGTCGTCGAGCGCGATCTGTCGCATCCGCCGGAAAAGGTGTGGCGTGCGTTGACGCAGCCGCATCTGATCGCCGAGTGGCTGATGCTGAACGATTTCAGGCCGGAACTCGGCCATCGTTTCAATCTGCGGGCCGAGTGGGGCGCTCTGGACTGCAAGGTGCTGGCCATCGAGCCGCACAAGGTGTTGTCCTATGCCTGGGATGGTCTTGGCCTGGAAAGCGTCGTGACCTGGACGCTGACGCCGACCGGGCGCGGAACGCATCTGCGGATGGAGCAGACGGGCTTCAAGCCGGAGCAGAAGCAGGCCTATCAGGGCGCGAAGTTCGGTTGGCCGCGCTTCTTCGATGCGATGGAAAAAGTTCTGGTGAAGGCTGATGCGGCATAAGAGAGTGTGGCGATGAGCAAGGCGATGCAACCGGGCAGCGGCAAGAACGCTTCCGCCGAGATCGACGCGCGTATCAAGGAACTGGGTGACTGGCGCGGCGCGACGCTCAAGCGCGTGCGCGCGATCATTCACAAGGCCGATCCCGACGTGGTCGAGACCTGGAAGTGGCGCGGTGTGCCGGTGTGGGAACACGACGGCATCATCTGCACCGGCGAGACCTACAAGGCCGCGGTGAAGCTGACATTCGCCAAGGGCGCGGCGCTCGACGATCCGGCGAAGCTGTTCAACGCGAGCCTCGACGGCAATGTCCGCCGCGCCATCGACATTCACGAGGGCGACGAGATCAACGAGAAGGCGCTGACGGCGCTGATCCGGGCGGCGGTGGCGTTGAACCAGAAGAAGAAAAAGAAATAGGCACATTCACAGCCCTCATGGTGAGGAGCATCGCGTCAGCGATGCGTCTCGAACCATGAGGAGATGGTATCGTGGCCGCCTCGTCCTTCGAGACGCGGGCTTTGCCCGCTCCTCAGGATGAGGCGGAGTGAGAGTCGGGCTCTGCTCTCTCCACGTCATGCCCGGACTTGTTCCGGGCATCCACGTCTTTCTTTTCTGCGGTACCGAAGACGTGGATGGCCGCGACAAGTGCGGCCATGACGGCCGAGAGAGACGCGCGCTATCGCGCCGTCCGCTGCCGCCATTCCGACGGCCGCTCGAATGAGCCGGCCCAGATGCCGCGTTTGGCATCGCGGGCCTCGCGCTCGGCGGCGCTGTAGCGGCCGTGGCTGTGCGCTTTCAGTTCGATGGCCTGTCCGGCGCGCAGCATCGCTTCCGACAGATCCGTCTCTCGGCCGTTGTCCGAATTGCTGTTCTTGACGGTGCATACCGCGACGGTGCGGTCGTAGCTCGGCGTCTTCTCCGCCGGCGCGCACGACACCGGTCGTCCGCCGATCAATTTCCCGAGTGTGTCGCGCGCCGCGAGGCCGCAGGTGACGTCGCTGCCATCGGCAGAGCGACAGAGCTGGCGCAGTTCCGGCGCGTCGATGCCGAACAGGCGGATGCGCGCGGCGCCGATCTCCAGTGAATCGCCGTCGACCACGCGCACCGCACCGGTGATCGTTTCGCCTTGCGCCGTATCGCCGGCGGTGGGGCCGGTGATCTGGCCGCTCGGCGCTTTCTCCCATTGGCTGTAGGCCCAGGCGGCAAGGGCGACCACAGCCAGCACGATCCATGATGGCACTTGTCGGCGCGGTGCACGCTGTCGTTCGGGCTGACGCTGCCAGCGGCTCGGGCGAACCACTACCGAGCCTCAGCTTGAAGAGGCCACGGGCGCATTCTTGTTTTTGATTTGGGCATGATCTTTTCGGAAAACCGGTTTCCACTTTTCCGGATCATGCCCTACCGCCGACTGCGCGGCTTGAAACCGCCGCGCATGCCCGGCCGGCCCATCGTCGAGCGCGGGCCGTCACTCGACTTGCGCGCCGGGATCGACTCCACGCCCGGACCCATCTCGTCGAGGTTGGGTTTGCGCGGTCGGTTGCTGTCAGGCCGGTGTGGCTTCACCTCATGCCAGCCGGCAATGCCCATCTCGTCGAGATCGGGCTTGTGTGGCCGGGCGCGGGGATCGGCATCGGGCGAAGCGATATCGCGCGCGGCGTTGCGGTCCTCGATCTTGCGCAGCGCGGCGCGGGCGGACGGACCGCCCTTGGAGCGCAGCTTCGGGTTCTGCGCCTGCACGATGTTGCGCGCAGTCGGATCGTCGAGCACGGCCATCTCGGTCTGACGCAGACGCTTGAGCTCGTCGCGCAGCCGTGCCGCTTCCTCGAAATTCAGGTCGGCCGCCGCTTCCCGCATCCGCACTTCAAGATCTGCCAGCACCGTCTCAAAATTGTGGCCAATCGCGATCG
>JBQCFU010000194.1:0-4377 GCA_051958775.1 Pseudolabrys sp. | reverse complement strand
GCTGAGTGAATCATGCCGGATTCTAGCCTCAAAACCGTCACCGTGGGACATGGAAAGGATGCGCGCGAGATTGCCGTGCGCACGCGCGCCGGCGCGCCACCGGGCCTGTTCTGGATGTCCGGTTTCAAGTCCGACATGCAGGGCACCAAGGCGGCGGCGCTCGACGCCTGGGCGGCGGCGAACGGACGCGGCTGCATCCGGTTCGACTATTCCGGCCACGGCGAATCCGGCGGGGCGTTTGTCGACGGCACCATCGGCCGTTGGCTGGAAGAAAGCATCGCGGTCTATCGCCAGTTCTGCGAGGGACCGCAGGTGGTGATTGGTTCGTCCATGGGCGGGTGGCTCGCTTTGCTGCTTGCCCGCGCGTTGCAGCAGCAACCTGCGGCTCCACTCGCCGGTCTCGTTCTCATCGCCCCCGCGGTGGATTTCACCGAGGAACTGATGTGGAAGAAGTTCACGCCGGCGATCAAAAAAGAACTGGCGGAAACCGGTCAGTGGCGGCGGCCGTCGACCTATTCCGACGATCCCTACATCATCACCCGTGCGTTGATCGAGGACGGGCGCAACCATCTTTTGCTCGATGGTTTGATCGAGACCGGATGTCCGGTGCGCATCCTGCAAGGCGTCAGGGACGAGGACGTGCCGTGGCAGCACGCGGTCGAACTGGTGTCGCGGTTTGCGCGGGACGACGTGGTGCTGTCGCTGGTGAAGGACGGCGATCATCGCTTGTCGCGGCCGGAAGACATCGAACGGTTGATCGCGGCGGTAGCGGAGTTCTAACGCGTTTTCGAGCGAAGTGGATACCGGTTCGCGTGAAGAAAACGCGACCATTAAAAACTCTAAGCGGCCCATTCCGTCCGCACATCGGAATCGGTTTCGCGCGCCAACCGGGTATCACGTAACGCAGCGAAGTCGACCGGTGAGAGCAACCGGCTCAGCGCCCATACCGCCGCGCCGCGCACCACTGCCGATGGATCGTCGAGCAGCCGTTCGGCTTCGACTGCAAGCGAATGATCGCCGGAGTTGCCGATGGCGACCAGCACATTACGGACGAAGCGATCGCGGCCGGTGCGCTTGATGGCGGTGCGGGCGAACAGCGCGCGGAACGCGGTGTCGTCGAGCCGCGCCAGTTCGGCGAGCGGCGGTGCACGCAAGCTGTCGCGCGCCGCGAGCTTTGCCTCGCGGCCGGTCTTGGCGAACTTGTTCCACGGACAGGCAGCGAGGCAGTCGTCGCAGCCATAAATGTGGTTGCCGATACGCGCGCGCAGGTCGCGCGGGATCGGACCCTGATGCTCGATCGTAAGATAGGAGATGCAGCGCCGCGCATCGAGCTGATACGGCGCGGTGAATGCGTCGGTCGGGCAGGAGTCGAGACAAGCGCGGCATGAGCCGCAGGTGTCGTCGCCCGGTGCGTCGAACGGCAGATCGAGCGTGGTGAAGATTGCGCCGAGAAACAGCCACGAGCCGAATTCGCGCGACACGAGATTGGTGTGCTTGCCCTGCCAGCCGAGGCCGGCCGCCTGCGCCAGCGGTTTCTCCATCACCGGCGCGGTATCGACAAACACTTTCACCTCGCCGCCGGCGGTAGCGATCAGCCAGCGGGCAATTGTCTTCAGTCGCTTCTTGATGACATCGTGATAGTCAGTGTCGCTTTGCGCGTAGACCGAGATCGCGCCGCGATCCTTCTCGTCAAGAATGGTGCGCGGATCGAAGTCGCGGCCGTAATTCATGCCGAGCATGATCACGGCGCGCGCCTGCGGCCATAGCGCGGCAGGATCGCTGCGCCACGCCGCGCGTTCGGCGAGCCAGTGCATGTCGCCATGTTCGCCGGCGGCGAGGAATTGCGCGAAGCGCTCGCGCGCCATCGCGCTGGTCTGCGGCGGCGCGATGCCGATGGCGTCGAAGCCGTGGCTGCGCGCCGTTTCGGCGAGTGCTGCTTTCAGCGCCGCCGGATCGGTCAGAAGTCGAGATTGGCGTAGTGTTTCGGCGGCGGCATCCCCGCCACCGTGTCCCCCAGCAGCGCGCGGAACGACGGCCGCGATTTCACGCGGGCGTACCAGTGTTTCGCTGCGTCGTTGTCGGTCCACGGCACTTCGCCCAGATAATCGGCGGCGGAAAGATGCGCCGCGGCTGCGAGATCGGCATAGCTCAACCGCTCGCCTGCGAGCCAGTCCCGCGTCTGCACCAGCCAGCCGATATAGGCGAGATGATAGCGGATATTGTGGCGCGCGGCGCGTAGCGCGCTGCTGTCGGGCGGGCCGCCGCCCTGTTCGGGGGTCATGTGCCGCTTGAATTCGCGCTCGCCGACGAGCGGGCCGCTGACGTCGTCGAAGAAGCGCTCGTTGAACCAGGACATCAGCCGCCGCACCTCAACGCGCTGCCCGATCGAGATCGGCAATAGCCGTGCCTCGCCCTGTTCGGCACCGCGGGTCTCGTCGAGATATTCGGCAATGATGCTGGCGCCGGGAACCGGGGGCTGGCCCTCTTCGATCAGCACCGGCAGGGTTCCAGCCGGATTGATCTTGAGGAAGTCCTCGTGGCGCTCCCACGGGCGCTCTTCGATCAGCCGGATTTCCTGGCTGTACTCGCCGAGAATGAGCCGGACAAAACGCGAATGCGGACAGAGCGTCTGATGCAGCAGCGTCAGCATGTACGGTCGGAAAACTGGAGCGACGAAAGCCGTCGGGGCGTCCCGGCAAACAGTCCGGGGCGGCGGGAATCACGCAAGACTATGCGGGAGTGAATGCCGCCCGGCAACCGAGCCGCTTGTTGACCATACTGCTTTTTCATTGCCCCCTTACCGTCGTTGCGCGACAAGCGCGTATTGACCGAATCGCGCTCGCGCCGTCGCACTAGTGGAGTGGATTTGACATTCGCTACCCTGTCGCCTCGCCGCGGTAAAGCGAATGTCAAATCCAAACTCCACTAGAATCAGACATTTGATGGTGGTCCTTTGATTCTAACATTTGCAGAAGTGCCAGCCGCAACCGGATGCACATGTTAGAATCGGACCACTCGCCACCGGGAGATATCCAATGAACTTCGACGCAATGATGGCCGCGCTTGCCGGCATCATCACCGCGCATATCGACATTGTAAAAGCCTTGGTGCTCGGCATCGTCGAAGGGTTAACGGAATTTCTCCCAGTCTCGTCCACCGGTCATCTCCTGCTCATGGAGCATTTTCTCGGCTGGGGCGATGATGCTTTCGGCAAATCCTTCGCCATCCTGATCCAGCTCGGCGCCATTCTCGCGCTGCTGACGATCTATTTCGGGAGGCTCTGGCGGCTGGCGCTCGGCATGTTCACGAGCTGGGCTGCGGCGCGCTTCGTCATCGGCGTGCTGATCGCCTTCCTGCCGGCGGCGGTGGTCGGCGCCTTTGCCATCGGCTTCATCAAGGGGGTGCTGTTCAACGTCTGGATCGTCTGCACGATGTTCATCATCGGCGGCTTCGTGCTGCTGTGGGTCGACCGCAAGAATCTCGAGGCGCGCTATCACGACGCAACCGAATTCACGCTGCCGATGTATCTCGGCGTCGGTATCATCCAGTGCGTCGCGATGATCCCCGGCGTGTCGCGCTCCGGCGCGACCATCGTCGGTGCGATGCTGCTCGGCGCCGACCGCCGTTCGGCGGCGGAGTTCTCGTTCTGGCTGGCGATGCCGACCATGATCGGCGCGTTCGCCTGGGAATTGTACAAGAGCCACGCCGATCTCGGCGGCGGCAACAAGATGGTGATCGCGGTCGGCTTTGCTGCGTCATTCGTCTGTGGCTGGATCGTCGTGAAGACGTTCCTGCGTTATGTGCAGCGGCACAGCTTCGCGCTGTTCGCGTGGTGGCGCATCATCGTCGGCGTCGCCGGTCTTGCGGCGCTCGCGCTCGGACACTGATCGCGGTACCAGTTCGCAAAAAACGAGCCGGCCATTACGCCATTTTGGCGAACTGGCCGGTCTTGCGGAAACGCCACAGATAGGACGGCACCACCGCATTCATGGCCGTCGGCGTGATGCCGAGACCCTGCAGCGTGTAACCGTCGCGCGTCGCCGTATCCGACACGATATTGTCGGTGCGCAGCAGTTCGACCTGATCCGGCGTCAGCGGCGGCTTCGGCAGCAATTGCAGCACCGACGCGTTCACCTTGGCGAGACCGAACGGCAGCGGCACCAGCATGCGGTTGCGGCCGATCGTGTCGAGCGTGTAGCGCATCAATTGCGCGAAGCTCGCCACATCCGGGCCGCCGAATTCGAAGACCACACCGGCACGCGGCGTGTCGTGCATCAGCTTTCCTTCGGCGATGTCAGCGATCGCAGCGGCGACATCGCCGACGAACACCGGCTGCAGCTTTGTTTCACCGCCACCGATCAGCGGCAGCGCCGGCAC
>JBQCFU010000193.1:0-5172 GCA_051958775.1 Pseudolabrys sp. | reverse complement strand
AACACGGTGGTGCTCGTGGAGCACGAGAGGCACGTGATCGCGTCGAGCGACTGGGTGATCGACGTGGGCCCGGGCGCGGGCGACGAGGGCGGGCGTGTCGTCGCGAGCGGTCCGCCGCAGGAGATCGTGCGCGCGATCTTGCCTTTCTTCAGGCGCAGCGGATGAGTTGCGTGCTGTGGAATGCGATCCCGGGTGACTGGAAGGATCCCGACGGCTGGGTCGACCGGGCGCTGGCGCAGATCGAGGCGCAACCCTGGACATTGATGGTTCTGCACGATCTGCCGACGGGGGCGATGCGCCACCTCGACGCCTTCCTCGATCACGTTGCAGTGCGAAATGTCCGGCTGCGGCAGGACTTCCCACCCGATTGCATGCCGGTCGTCGACGGGGTAGTCGTGCGGCCCATCGACGACTGCGTGACGGACGCGCCCAAGGAGTAAGCCTGATGGCAATGACGATGAACGGTGAGTATCTGCTTCCCGCGACCAAGGAAGTGGTGTGGCAGAAGCTCAATGACGCCGAAACCTTGAAGGCGTGCATTCCCGGTTGCGAAGAGCTGAACAAGACCTCAGACACCTCGTTCGAGGCGACCGCCTCGATCAAGATCGGCCCGGTGAAGGCGCGGTTCAAAGGCAAGGTCGACCTGACCGACCTCGATCCGCCGAACGGCTATCGCATTTCCGGCGAAGGTTCGGGCGGCGTCGCCGGCTTCGCCAAGGGCGGCGCGACCGTGAAGCTCGAAGACAAGGACGGCGGCACGCTGCTGAAATACGACGTCGATGCGCAGATCGGCGGCAAGCTGGCGCAGCTCGGCCAGCGCCTCGTCAACGGCGCGGCCAAGAAAGTGGCCGACGATTTCTTCGCCAATTTCGTCAAAGCGGTCAGCGCCTGATCTCGCGCGGCTGACACCTGTTCAAATGAAAACGCCCCGCAACTGCGGGGCGTTTTTTGTTTGTGCCGATGCGCTTACGGGCAGGGATGACGATAGCCGTCATAACCGAGATAGGTACCCGACGCCGGATCGTAGGATTTGAACCGGCTCATGCAGTAGGCGACGTCATCGCCGGCAGGCGCGGCATAGACCGGCGGGCCACCGTAGTAATAGTCGGGGCCGTAGTCGTAATAGCCGTAGGGCCTGCTCGCGGCGATCGCGCCGCCGAGTATCGCGCCGGCCGCGAGACCGCCGAGCACGGCGCCACCGCCGCCCCAGCCGCCACCGCGATGATAGTGCCCGCCGCCGTGCCAGCCGCCGCCGTGGCGGCCACGCCACTGGGCGTCGGCCGGCGTCACTGCCGCCAGGGTCGTGGTCCCGACCAAAGCGAGCGCGACGGCGCCAGCCATCCATTTGGAACGCAACATCGAATTATCCTTTCAGTGCTTGTGATCCTCCGGGGCCGAACCCCTTCGAGGGAGTAAAGCCCGCACCCCCTGAGAGTTCCGTGAAATCTTGGTAACGCTGTGGCAAACCTCTGCGGCACTTGACCCATATGGGTCCCGGGGTCCAAGTTGAGACAGGTTCCAGACCGCATCCGGGCAAAATCGGCAAGATTTCGCCAGGAACCGGCCCCTCGAATTTTCGATCTGGGCAGAATCGAGCAGATTGCGTCGGATTTGGGAGGAAACGGGCCATGGCCAGCACCGTGTCGATGACCGTCAACGGAAAGCCGGTATCCGGCAAGATCGAGCCGCGAACCCTGCTGGTTCAGTATCTGCGCGAGACCCTTCGTCTCACCGGTACCCATGTCGGCTGCGACACCTCGCAGTGCGGAGCGTGCGTCGTCCATGTGAACGGCGTCGCCATGAAGTCGTGCACCATTTTCGCCTGGCAGCTCGACGGCGCCGAGGTGAAGACCATCGAGGGTCTGTCCGCGGCGGGCGAGCCGCTGCATCCGATGCAGGAAGCGTTCCGCGAACATCACGGCCTGCAGTGCGGCTATTGCACGCCGGGCATGATCATGTCGGCGCTCGATATCGTGCGCCGCAAGGGCCATGAGCTGGACGATCACACCATCCGCGAAGAGCTTGACGGCAATCTGTGCCGCTGCACCGGCTATCACAATATCGTCAAGGCGATTGCCGCCGGCGCGAAGGCAATGGCCAAGTAATGGTCAAGTAATTGATGCCGAAAAGCGCGATCCGCGCGTTCGCGTTCGATCGCACGGCGAGGAGAGAAAACGACAGACCGGTTTTGAAGACTGCCAGCATGACAACCGCGGCTGCGCCGTAAGCGCGGACCGCGTGCGAGCACCGAAGGGTGGGAGACGAGCAATGACAGCAACCGGCATCGGCGCTCCCGTGCGCCGCAAGGAAGATCTCCGCTTCATCACCGGCAAGGGTCAATATACCGACGACGTCTATCGTCCCGGCGAGACCCGCGCGGTGTTCGTCCGCTCGCCGCACGCGCATGCCAAAATCAAAAGCATCGATATCACGGCGGCCGAGACGATGCCCGGCGTCGTCGCCGTGCTCACCGGTGCGCAGCTCGCTGCCGACAAGATCGGCAACTTGATTTGCGGCTGGATGATCCATTCCAAGGACGGCTCGCCGATGAAGATGGCGGCGCATCCGGCGCTCGCCGCGAGCAAGGTCAATCACGTCGGCGATGCAGTCGCGGTAGTGATCGCCGACAGTTACGCGGAAGGGCGTGATGCCGCCGAGGCGGTGAAGGGGGATTACGAGGTGCTGCCTGCCGTGGTCGATCCGCGCAAGGCGCGCGACAAGGGCGCGGCGCAGATCCATCCGGATATTGCGAACAATCTGATCTACGACTGGCACCTCGGCGACGCCAAGGCGGTGGATGCCGCCTTTGCCGGCGCCAAACATGTGACCAAGATCGATCTCGTCAACAACCGGCTGTCGCCCAATCCGATGGAGCCGCGCGCAGCGCTCGCGGAATACGATTCCGGTACCGAGAACCTGACGCTCTGGAATACGTCGCAGAATCCACATGTGGCGCGGCTCGTCATCTCTGCGTTCGTCGGCATGGCGCCGGAGAACAAGCTGCGGGTGATCGCGCCGGACGTTGGCGGCGGCTTCGGCTCGAAGATCTTCATCTATCCGGAAGAGGTGGTCTGCCTGTGGGCGGCGCGCCGCACCGGCCGTCCGGTCAAGTGGACCGGCGACCGCTCCGAAGCTTTCGTCACCGATGCGCATGGCCGCGACCACGTCACCCACGCGGAGATGGCGTTCGACGGCGAGGGCAAGGTGCTCGGCCTGCGCGTCAAGACCACGGCCAATCTCGGCGCCTATATGTCGACCTTCTCGTCGTCGGTGCCGACCTATCTCTACGCGACGCTGCTGTCCGGCCAATACGCGATCCCGCAGATCTATTGCGAGGTTGCGGCCGTCTACACCAACACCGTGCCGGTCGATGCCTATCGTGGAGCCGGACGGCCGGAAGCGACCTTCGTGGTCGAGCGGCTGATGGAAGTCGGCGCGCGCGAACTGGGGATCGAGCCGCCGGAACTGCGCAAGCGCAATTTCGTGCGCGCGTTCCCGCACCAGACGCCGGTGATCATGAACTACGATTCCGGCGACTACCTCGCTTCGCTCAAGAAGGCGATGGAGATCGCCGACGTGAAGGGCTTTGCCAGGCGCAAGCGCGAGAGCGCGCGTCACGGCAAGCTGCGCGGCATCGGCTATTCCAACTATATCGAAGCGTGCGGCATCGCCCCGTCGCAGGCAGTCGGCTCGCTCGGGGCCGGCGTCGGCCTGTGGGAGAGCGCGGAAGTGCGCGTTAACCCGACCGGCAGCGTCGAGGTGCTCACCGGCTCGCACAGCCACGGCCAGGGTCACGAGACGACGTTCGCACAGCTTGTCGCCGACCGGCTCGGCATTCCGATGGACTCCGTCAGCATCGTCCACGGTGACACCGACAAGGTGCAGTTCGGCATGGGCACCTACGGCTCGCGTTCTGGCGCGGTCGGCATGTCGGCGATCGTCAAGGCGTTGGAGAAGGTCGAGGCCAAGGCGAAGAAGGTCGCTGCCTTCATGATGGAAGCGGCCGAGGGCGACATCGAGTTCAAGGACGGCAAGTTCACCGTCGCCGGCACCGACAAATCGGCGGCGTGGGGTGAGGTGGCGCTCAACGCCTATATCGCCCACAAATTCACCGGCGCCGAGTTGGAGCCGGGCTTGAAGGAGGGAGCGTTCTACGATCCCACCAACTTCACGTTCCCGGCCGGCTGCCACATCTGCGAAGTCGAGATAGACCCGGACACCGGCAAGACCGCGGTCGTCGGCTGGACGGCGGTCGATGATTTCGGCGTCGTCATCAATCCGATGATCGTCGAAGGGCAGGTGCATGGCGGCATCGCCCAGGGCGTCGGCCAGGCGCTGCTGGAAGGCGTGGTCTATGACGAACAGGGCCAGCTCGTCAGCGGCTCGTTCATGGACTATGCGATGCCGCGTGCGCACGATCTGCCGTCGTTCAAGGTCGACACGACCGAGACGCGCTGCCCGTCCAATCCGCTGGGCATTCGCGGCTGCGGAGAGGCCGGCGCCATCGCCGCGCCCGCTGCCGTGATCAACGCCATTACCGACGCCATCGGCAGCGAGGATATCGCGATGCCGGCCACCCCCAATGCCGTCTGGCATGCCTTGCAGCGCGCGTCGCAGCGCAAGGCCGCCTGACGAAACACGGACGAAGAAGGAGATACCGATGTACGCTTTCACTTATCACCGCCCGACCACGGTGCGGCAGGCCGCCAATCTGCTGGCCAAGCATCCGGAGGCGAAGCTTCTCGCGGGCGGCCATTCGCTGGTCCCGGTGATGAAGCAGCGGCTCGCCGCGCCGAGCGTGATCGTCGACCTCAACAAGGTCGAGGGCATTGCCGGTGTCGAGATCAGCGGACGGTCCGTTACCATCGGCGCGATGACGCGCCATGCGGACGTCGCCAATTCGCCGGTGCTGCGCGATGTAATGCCGGCGCTGGCAGGCGTGCCGGGTTCGATCGGCGATCCGCAGGTGCGCAACCGTGGCACCATCGGCGGATCGATCGCCAACAACGATCCCAACGCCGACTATCCGGCCGCCTGCCTCGGCCTCGGTGCCACCATCGTCACCAACAAGCGCAAGATCGCGGCAGACGATTTCTTCACCGGTATGTTCTCGACCGCGCTCGAGGAGAACGAGATCATCGTCAAGGTCCAGTTCCCGATCGCCAAGAAGGC